>NZ_JBHVMH010000007.1:172443-204298 GCF_042797035.1 Cellulosimicrobium sp. NPDC057862 | reverse complement strand
CTTGTCTGCTGTTTTGGTTGGGTTGTGTGTTGGGGGTTGTGTTAGCTCTTGCCGTCCGTCCTCGAGCACCCGGTCGGGTGGCGCCCCCGGGGGGGGGGGGGGGCCGCGCTCCCCGGCCCCCCCCACCGCGCCGCACCGATCGGTCCTGGTGCGGACCGACGGGCACGGTCAGTACTGGCTCTTGCGCTCCCAGTCGGGGTCGAACGTGCCCGCCTCGGCGACGGCGACGTAGTCGCGGTGCGCCTCCGCGACGAGCACGGGCGGGAGGTCCGCGATGCGCGCGGTCCCGCGACCCGACCCGCGGCCGCTCCGCTCGAACGTCAGCGCCGTCACCGCGGCGGCGATGTTCTCCTCCGGGACGAACGATCCCGTGAACTCGATCTGCACCACGATCCCCGCGCTCGCGAACGACTTCGTGTACGCGCTGAACCACCCGGCGTCCTCGGCCTGCGAGCGCGTGTAGCCGCGCTTGGTGGCGCGCCCGCGGATGGAGAAGCTGTCGGAGAACCAGCCCTTGTGGTCGTCGATCGTGGTCGCGCCGGCGGGGACGTCGGGCGTCGCGACGTCGAGCTGTGCGAAGAGCGGGGTGACCTCGTAGTCCGCGAGGTGCGCCGACCACGCGGCCGTCGCGTCCGGGCCGAGCAGGACCGCGTGCGCGAGCCCGACCGTCGACCTCTCGCCGAGCTCGACGTCCTCGTCGTCGGCGTCGACGAGCGCGCCGCCGTCGGGACGGAAGGGCCGCGCCTCGTCAGTGCCGGGGTTCTCGACCCACACGAGCCGCTCGACGAGCCGGGACATCACGGGGTGGCCGAGCAGGTACTCCTGCCACTCCTGCGCCGTCCACGTGCGGCCCACGCACATCGCCTCGTAGAGCCGCTGCGTCTGGAGCGCGACGACCGCCTTGAGCTCCTTGCGGCTCGCCGTGAGCTGCTTCTTCGCGGCCGAGACGAGCTCCGGGTCGTCCTGCGCCCGCGCAGCCGGGAGCGCCTTGACGACCTTGCCCGCGTCGCTCGTGAGCTCGAGCGTGAACGCGGGGGTGATGCGCCCGACGTACTCGCGCGACCCGAGGTCGAGGTGGAGCAGGCCGTCGTCCTCGAAGCCCGCCGTCTGGACGGTCCGGTCCGCGAGCTGATCGGCGGTCCAGCCGCGCCGGTCCGCGAGCTCGGCCGCGAGGCGCTGCGCCGTCTCCTGCACGGTCGCCTGTCGGAAGCGGCGCGAGACGGCGAGGAGCTCCTGGATCGCTGCGGGCTGCCCGTTCGCCGCGAGCGCCTGGACGAGCGCCTCGGTCTGCGCCCGGCGACCGATGTGTGCCTTGACGTAGCGCTGGAACGTGGCGGCGAGCTCGCCGCCCGGCATCGCGACCGTGAGCGCGAGCATCCCCTTGTCCTTGACCGCCGAGCCGAGGTAGGTCGCCTGGTGCTCCCGGTACAGGTCGCGGTGGTGGTCCTCGACCGTCTTGGACGCCTCGACCGAGTAGTACTGGGGAGAGCGCTTGGCCCACGCCTGGTACTGGTCGTAGCGCACCTGCGCTCCTGCGGTCGCGTGCGCCTCGCTCTCCTGCGCCGACGGGTTGCGCGTGTCCTGCGCGACCCACGCGGCCAGCACGTGGCTGCCGAGGCGTGCCCGGTCCTCCTCCTGGAGAAGGGAGAGATACCGCTCGAGCAGCCCTGCGCCGCTCGGGTCCTTGAGCTTGACCGCGAGCACGACCCACCAGCGCAGGATCGTCGGGTCCACGGGCGAACCGTCCGCTGCCCAGCGCGCGTCGGGCAGGGAGCCCAGGTCGAACCACGCCATGCTCACCGGGGCCTTGGCGCGCAGGCCCTTGGTCGCCTCGGCGAGCAGCGCCGCGGGCGCGAGGTCGACCGAGATGTCCTCACCGAGGCTCTCGAGCGACGTGAGGAGCGCCGCGCGGACGACCTCGCTGCGCTCCTTCGCGAGCGCGGCCCGCAGCGCGGGCACGGCATCGACGTCACCGAGCCGGGCGAGCCACTCCGCCGCGGTGCGGCGCACCTCGGACCGGCCGTTCCCAAGCCCCTGCTCGGCCAGCCCCCGCACGCCGGGGTGCGTGCTCAGCGCCGCCTGCGCCGACGCGCGGTAGGTGCGGCCCTCGCCGAGCGCGAGCTCGGTCAGTCGCGGCAGGAACCGGCGCGGGACGTGCGGGAGCTGCGCGAGCACCGCGAGCGCCCGGGCCGGCTTGGTGGTGCCGTACGTGCGCTCGCGGTCGTCGAGCGCCGCGGCGAGCCGGTCGAGCCGCCCCGCGTAGTACGGCCACGCGTTCTCGGGCGTCACCGTGTCGGTCGCCCACCACGTCGAGAAGTACAGCTCGTCGATCAGCGCCTCGGCGTCGTCGCGACCGATGCGCCGCAGCGCCTCGACGAGGACACGCAGGTCGACGTCGAGCATGTCGCCCTCGTTGAGCCGGTACCAGCCGAACCGCTCGCTGTGGCCGCGCGCCTCGTTCGCCTGCAGCCGCAGCCGGTGCAGGAGCGTGATGCCCGGCAGGCGCGAGAACACGCCCGGAGCGGACAGCCTGCGCATCGCGACGCCGCCCGGGCGACGCGTGCTCGTCCCGGACAGGAACGCGGCGAAGACCCGGAAGTCCTCGTCGGTGATGCCGGGCAGCTCCTTGAGGTCCTGCTCCACGGCCTGGCGGCGCCATCGCGGCCACCCGTCGTCGTCGCCCTTGCCCTTGCCGGGGTGCGCCACCTGCTCGGCGCGGGCCCGATCGAGTGCGGTGTCGATCGCGGCCCGCGCCGCGAGCACGAGCTCGTCGCCGAGCACCGTCTCCGGCAGCGGCTCGAACGGCGGGACGTCGATCTCGGGCTCGTCGTCCCGCGCGGCGTCGAGCACGCGGGCACGCTCGACAGTGTCGCGCAGGAGCGTCGCGCGCGCCCCGGTCGACTGCTCGGCGGCCTGCTCGAGGTCGGCCAGCCCGCCGTCGACTTGCGCGAGCCGCGTCACGACCGCCCCGAGCCGGGACGGCGGCAGGGCCGTGAGGAGCGGGGTGAGGATCTCGCGCTGGCGCTCGCCCGTGAGCTGCGCGACGGCGGCCACCGCCGCCTCGCGGACGCCCTTGCTCGCGTCCGCGGCGAGCCGCGCCAGGAGCGGGGCGAGCGCTTCCGTCGCCGCCGGGTCGGACGCCACGAGCTCGACCAGCTCCGTCCGGCCGGCCGCGCTCACGCCCGGCAGGGCCTCGGTCGCCACGTCGACGTGCGCGACCACGAACTCGCGTGCCGGGTCACCCAGCAGCGCCGGGCCGAGGTGCCGCGACGCCCAGCCCGCCGACGTCGGGCGCTCGAAGAGCTCGCGCAGCACGACCGCCGTCGCGTCCGCCTCCGGCACGCCCCCCTCGACCGCGAGGGCCACCAGCAGGTCCGGCGTCCAGCGGTCGGGCATCTGCTTGCCGTTCTTGCCCTTGCGGCGGTCGTTCGCGCGCCGCGACATGTCGTTGACTAGCACCGTGAGCCAGCGCGGGTCGGTGGGGCGCTCGCGGTCGACCTCCGACGACACGGCGCTGAGCACCCGGCCGAGGCGCACGAGCTCGGGGATCGTCACGGAGTCGCTCAGCGTGTAGAGGTTGGACCGGGCCGTGACGGCCTTCGCCGACGTCCAGCCCGGCACCGCGGCCTTGAGCCGCTCGTCCTGCGCGGGCGTCGTCCACGAGTAGATCCCCGACTGGCCCGGCCGACCCAGCAACGCCTCGACGTCGCCGCCGCGCAGGACCTCGAGCTCCAGCAGAACTTCGGGGCCCTCGCCCCGGTGCACGTACGCGACCGCGCGGTCCGCGAGACCCGGCGACTCGACGGCGAGCACCCTCAGCGCGTCGACGAGCCGAGCGCTCGGACGGCCACCTCCCGCCTGCTCCTCGTCGCGCCGGAACAGACCCTTGACCTTCTCGAGCACCCTCTACCTCACCGTCACGTCGTCGCTGCTGGTGCGGCAGATGCTAGGGGTGGGCTCCGACACGCCGACCGGGCCGCTCAGGGACAGGTCACCCGGCGGAAGGCGTCGGGGTCCTCCAGGGGGAACCGATAGCACACCTCCTGGCCCACGTTGCCGGTGGCGACGCCGAAGAAGTCGAGCTCCGGTCGGGTGTACCGCACGACCACCGAGTCGTCGTCGACCGTGGCGACCTCACCGTCCTCGACGTCGTCGACCCCACCGAGGAGCAGCTCGTTCCGGTCCAGGTCCGCGAGCTTCCACGCCCAGCGCGGACCGTTCTGCCAGATGCCGCGGGCGAGACCTGCCGCCACCACCGCGACGACCACCACCACGATCATGACGCGGTACCGCTTCTTGTGGGCCACCGCGCCAGACTGCCATCGCGCCCCGCCGGTCGGCCAGGGCCGAGCGTGGGCCGGGGAGCGCGACGTCGGCGTTCGCTCTTCTTGTTCTTGAGGCCCAGGACGGCTTGGGCTCCGGCGACGACGTGCACTCGTCCTGAGGACGGGGTGGGCCCGGAGGGACTCGAACCCCCGACATCCACGGTGTAAGCGTGGCGCTCTAACCAGCTGAGCTACAGGCCCTGGAACAGCGGAGCACAGCCTACCGGGTCGGCACCCCGCCACCGGCCACGCCCGGGGCGCGACGACCTGACCCGACAACCCGACGCAAGAACCGCCGTCGGCCCTGCTCAGCGACACCAGCGGCGCCGCCCACGGCAACCGCGTCAGAGCTGTTCGAGCGCCCGCCGGTACCCGTCGAGGTCGCGACGCTGCCCGCGCGGGTTGACGACGGACCAGCGGACGATCCCGTCGGCGTCGAGCAGGAACGAGCCGCGCAGCGCGAGGCCGTTCTCCTCGTCTAGCACGCCGTAGGCCCGGGCGACGTCGCCGTGGGGCCAGAAGTCCGAGAGCAGGTCGAACTCGAACCCCTCCTGGGCAGCCCACGCCTTCTGCGTGAAGACCGAGTCGCACGAGATGCCCAGCAGCGTGACGCCGGCTGCCTCGAAGTCCTCGAGGTTGTCGCGCAGCTCGCAGAGCTCGCCCGTGCAGATGCCGGAGAACGCGAACGGGTAGAACACGAGGAGCACCGGCCCGCCGTGCAGGTCGGCGAGGTGCACGGGCGTGCCGTGCGTGTCGGGCAGCGTGAAGTCGGGGGCGGGGTCGCCCGGCCCGGGCGGCGTGGCCCGGACGGCGGCGATTCCCTCGTCAGCGACCGCGGCCACGGGTCCCGAGCTTCGTCGCGGACCAGTCGGGTGCGATGGCGAACGTGCTCGTCGCGTGCAGCCCCGCAGTGGTCGCGGCCTCCTGGATGTCGTTGTGGCCCACGTGCCCGGACCGGCCCGGCTTGGGCGTGAGCACCCAGATGAGGCCGCCGTCGTCGAGCACGGTCTGGACGTCCACGAGCAGGTCGGTGAGGTCGCCGTCGTCCTCGCGGAACCAGACGATCACGCCGTCCGTGACGTCGTCGTAGTCCTCGTCGACGAGCTCACCGCCGACGAGCTGCTCGAGCTCACCGCGCAGGTCGTCGTCGACGTCCTCCGACCAGCCGAACTCCTGCACCACGTTGCCGGGCGCGAACCCCAGGCGGTCCGCCCCGAGGGGCCCTGCGGTGTCGGTCACTGTCGTGTCGTTCCTTTCCTCGTCCTGTCAGTCCGTGCGGCGGGCCCCGACGCGCGGGCGGACGCCCGCGCGCACGACGACCTGCCGTGTCTGGCAAAGGTAGCCCACCGGAGGATCCGTTGCTTGGCAAGGTGCCCGCCACGGACACCCGGTCCGGCACGCGGTGCCCGGACCGCCGTCGGGCACCGCACCCGCGCGACGCCGGGACGCCTCCCCTCCGGGCCGTGTCGCGGAAATCACGCCCTCTTGACCACCCGATGGTGTGACTTACGCGCGCGTTGTGAACACAATGGGTAGACCACCCTGGTCTCGTGAAGAGGCGCGGTCGCCACCAGCGGCCGCGGCCGCGTGCCCGGAGTGGCCCCAAGACGGGTTCCGGCCGTGTACCGCGCGGCCGTGCGCCCGGCATCCGACGAGATATGAGGTTGCTGGTGGCTTCGTACGACGAGACCGGACCGCTGATCAACGGTCTGCTCAGCCAGGTTCCGGACTTCGACCCCGCCGAGACCGGCGAGTGGGTCGAGGCCCTCGACGGCCTGATCGACGACCGCGGGGGCCCGCGCGCCCGCTACGTCCTGCTGAACCTGCTCAAGAGGGCCCGGGAGCGCAACGTCGCCGTCCCGACCTCCTTCACCACTCCCTACGTGAACACGATCGGTGTGCACGAGGAGCCCTACTTCCCCGGCGACGAGGCGCTCGAGCGCCGCTACCGCTCGTGGATCCGCTGGAACGCGGCCGTCATGGTGACGCGCGCGCAGCGCCCCGGCATCGGCGTCGGCGGCCACATCTCCTCCTACGCGTCGGTGGCGACGCTGTACGAGGTGGGCCTCAACCACTTCTTCCGCGGCAAGGACCACCCCGGCGGCGGCGACCAGGTCTACTTCCAGGGCCACGCCTCCCCCGGCGTGTACGCGCGCGCGTTCCTCGAGGGCCGCCTCTCGGCGGACCAGCTCGACGGGTTCCGCCAGGAGAAGTCGCACCCGGGCGGCGGCCTGCCGTCGTACCCGCACCCGCGCCTCATGCCCGACTTCTGGGAGTACCCCACGGTCTCCATGGGCCTCGGCCCGGCGAGCGCGATCTACCAGGCGTGGACGGACAAGTACCTGCACAACCGTGGCATCCGTGACACGGAGCAGCAGGACGTGTGGGCGTTCCTCGGCGACGGCGAGATGGACGAGCCCGAGTCGCGCGGCATGCTCCAGCTCGCGGCGCAGCAGCAGCTCGACAACCTGACGTTCGTCGTGAACTGCAACCTGCAGCGCCTCGACGGGCCGGTGCGCGGCAACGGCAAGATCATCCAGGAGCTCGAGGCGCAGTTCCGCGGCGCGGGCTGGAACGTCATCAAGGTCATCTGGGGCCGCGAGTGGGACGTCCTGCTCAACGCGGACAAGGACCGCGCCCTGGTCAACCTCATGAACGTCACGCCCGACGGCGACTACCAGACGTACCGTGCGGAGTCCGGCGCGTTCATCCGCGAGCACTTCTTCGGCCGCGACCCGCGGACCAAGCAGCTCGTCGAGAACATGACCGACGACGACATCTGGAACCTCAAGCGCGGCGGCCACGACTACCGCAAGATCTACGCGGCGTACGCGGCGGCACGCGCCCACACGGGGCAGCCGACGGTCATCCTCGCGCACACGGTCAAGGGCTACGGCCTGGGCTCGACCTTCGCCGGGCGCAACGCGACCCACCAGATGAAGAAGGTCGGCCTGGCCGACCTCAAGACCCTGCGCGACTCGCTGCGCATCCCGATCACGGACGAGGAGCTCGACGCCAACCCGTACGAGCCCCCGTACTACCACCCGGGCCCCGACGCGCCGGAGATCCAGTACCTCCTCGGCCGTCGTCAGCAGCTCGGCGGGTTCGTCCCCGAGCGCCGCTCGTCGCCCAAGCCGATCACGCTGCCGGGCGACAAGTCCTACGAGATCCTCAAGAAGGGCTCGGGCCAGCAGGAGATCGCCACCACGATGGCCTTCGTCCGGCTCCTCAAGGACCTCATCAAGGACAAGGAGTTTGGCAAGCGCATCGTGCCGATCATCCCCGACGAGGCGCGCACGTTCGGCCTGGACTCGATCTTCCCGTCGGCGAAGATCTTCAACACCCAGGGCCAGCACTACCTCGCCGTGGACCGCGAGCTCATGCTGAGCTACAAGGAGTCCGAGGCCGGCCAGATCATGCACACCGGCATCAACGAGGCCGGTTCCGCGGCCGCGTTCCAGTCGGTCGGCACGTCCTACGCCACGCAGGGCGAGATCATGGTGCCGTTCTACATCTTCTACTCGATGTTCGGCTTCCAGCGCACCGGCGACCAGTTCTGGGCGGCAGGCGACCAGCTCACGCGCGGCTTCATCATCGGCGCGACCGCGGGCCGCACGACCCTGACCGGTGAGGGCCTCCAGCACGCCGACGGCCACTCGCCGCTCATCGCGGGCACCAACACGGCCATGGTCCAGTACGACCCGGCCTACGGGTACGAGATCCGCCACATCGTGCGCGACGGCATCGAGCGCATGTTCGGCCCCGGCGAGCACGGGGTCGGCGCGGACGGCCGCGACCAGAACGTCATGTACTACCTCACGGTGTACAACGAGCCGATGGTCCAGCCCGCCGAGCCGGAGGACGTGGACGTCGAGGGCATCCTCAAGGGCATCCACCGCCTCTCCGTCGGCGAGGGCGACGGGCCGCGCGCCCAGATCCTCGCCTCGGGCGTGGGCGTCCCGTGGGCGCTGGAGGCGCAGCAGCTCCTCCACGACGACTGGGGCGTGGCGGCCGACGTGTGGAGCGTGACGAGCTGGAACGAGCTGCGCCGCGACGGCCTCGCCGCCGACCAGGCCGCCTTCCTCGACCCGGCCGCCGAGCCGCGCGTCGCGTACGTGACCGAGAAGCTGTCCGGCGCCGAGGGCCCGTTCGTCGCGACGAGCGACTACGACCACCTCGTGCCCGACCAGATCCGCAAGTGGGTCCCGGGCGACTACGAGGTGCTCGGTGCCGACGGCTTCGGGTTCTCGGACACGCGTGCCGCCGCCCGCCGGCACTTCAAGATCGACGGTCCGTCCGTCGTCGTCCGCACGCTCCAGGCGCTCGCCAAGCAGGGCAAGGTCCCCGCGGACGCGTCCGCCCAGGCGATCGAGAAGTACCGACTGATGGACGTCACCGCCGGCACGTCCGGCAACGCGGGCGGCGAGGCCTGACGGCCCGCCCGGTAGCACGACGACGGCCGGTCGCCCCGCGGGGTGACCGGCCGTCGTCGTGCGGGCAGGTGCGCGGCCCGACGGCGCGCCTGAGATCCCGCGGCGTCCTCGCCCGGGCGGGTGTCAGGTCCCGGCGCGGTGCTGCTCGGCCTGCGCGACCGTGCGCTCGAGGTCCGCGCGCAGGGACGCCACGCCCTGCGGGTCGCCGTACTCGACCAGCGACTCGAGGTGGTGCCGCGCCTCGAGGGGGCGGTCGGCCTCGAGCGCCGCCAGGACGAGCTGGCGCCCGACCTCCGGCTCGTGCTCGCGCGCGCGCCAGTGGCCCACGCCCAGGCCCAGCGCCTCGACGGGCAGCCCCGCCGTGCGCAGCACCTCCATCGACTGCGCGAGCGCGCGGCCCGACGGGTCGCGCTCGGCGGCCGTCGCGAACCGGCGCAGCGCGGCCTCCTGGTCGTCGTCGAGCGACAGGCGTCCGAGCTCGACCAGCGGGTACCACCCCTTGGGGTGCCCGGCGAGCTCCTCCGCGAGCGCCCAGACCGCCAGGTCCGCGGCGCGCTGCTTCTCCGTCTCGTCCACCGGCGCGGCGAGCGGGTCGTCGGTGGCCGGGCCCTCGGCGGCGCGGCGCCGGACCAGCTCGGCGAGCGCCCGGAACGCGCGCTCGTCGTTGGGGTCGTCGACGAGCATCGCCCGCAGCGCGTCCTCGTGGACCGTGTCCCCGCGCTTCTCCCCGGACCGCGGGCGGCGCGTGCCGACGGTCGACGCGGACGTCGGCCGACGCATGAGCTGTCGGAGTCGGGGCATGAGGGCCATGTCCCGACCCTAGCGGGTCGTCCGGACGCTCACCCAGCGGCCCGGGTCGTCCGCCGTCGGGCTCCGCACGGGCGACGCCATTTGTGGACTGTCCACAAGCGTGGACCGTATGCTCGGCGCGTGACGGCCACCCCCAGGACGCCCGCGAGCGCGTCCGCCTCGAGCGGCCCGACGGGCAACGCGGACAACCTCCAGCGCCTGCGCGACGGGAGCGGTCTGCTCATGTCGGCCGCGCTGCGCCGACTCGACGACGAGATCCCGTGGTACCGCGAGCTGCCGGCCGAGGACCGCTCGTACGTGGGGCTCGTGGCGCAGTCCGGCATCACGGCGTTCGTCACCTGGTACGCGGACCCGCTGGCCCCGCCGCACGGCGTGAGCGACATCTTCGCGGCGGCGCCGCCGGAGCTGACGCGCTCGATCTCGCTCCAGAACACGCTCCAGCTCGTCCGGATCGTCGTCGAGGTCGTCGAGGCGTACTCCGACCAGCTCGCCGCCCCGGGGGGCGAGCGCGACCTGCGCGAGGCGGTCCTGCGCTACTCGCGCGAGGTCGCGTTCTCCGCGGCCGAGGTCTACGCGCGCGCCGCGGAGGTCCGCGGCGCGTGGGACGCGCGCCTCGAGGCGCTCGTCGTCGACGCGCTGATCCGTGGCGACGGCGACGACTCGCTGCGCTCGCGCGTCTCGGCGCTCGGCTGGGGCGGGCACGGCCCGACCCTGGTCATGGCGGGCACGATCGCCTCGACGCTCGACGAGGTGCGTACGGCCGAGCTGCGGCGGGCGACGCGCCGCGCGGCGGGCGACGCGCTCGTGGGCATCCACGGCGACCGCCTCGTCCTCGTGCTCGGCGGGGAGGGCGACCTCCAGGCTGCGGCCGCCTCGCTCCTGCCACGGTTCGGGCCCGGTCCCGTCGTCATCGGCCCGACCGTCCCCGGCCTGGAGGAGGCGGCACGCTCGGCCCAGGCGGCGCTCGCGGGCCTGCGGGCCGCCCCGGCGTGGCCCCAGGCGCCGCGCCCGGTCCTGGCCGACGACCTGCTGCCGGAGCGCGTGCTCACGGGCGACACGACGGCGCGCCGCACCCTGGTCGCGCAGGCGTACCGGCCGCTCGCGGAGGCGACGGGCTCGGTGCTCGAGACGCTGTCGGCGTACCTCGGCACGGGCCGGTCGCTGGAGGCGGCGGCCCGGTCGCTGTACGTGCACCCCAACACGGTGCGTTACCGCCTGCGCAAGGTCTCCGAGATCACCGGGTGGGACCCGCTCGACGCGCGCGAGTCGTTCGTCCTCCAGGTCGCGCTCGCGCTCGGCCAGCTCTCCACGACGCGCTGAGCCCGCCCCTCCCCCGGGGAGAGGCGGTCGGCCCGACCGCCCTACCTTGTAGGTTCGGCACAATCACCCTCCGCAAGGTTGGTGCGGGTCGTGACGTGGCGCGAGAGCGCCGGGTTGGCACAGTTGACGGGTGCTCGCCGTCTTGTGCCCTGGACAGGGCTCCCAGTCCCCCGGAATGCTCGCCCCCTGGCTCGAGCTGACCGGCGTCGCCGACCAGGTCGCCGCGTTCGGCGAGGCCGCGAGCCTCGACCTGCGCGCGCACGGGACGGAGTCCGACGCCGACACGATCCGTGACACCGCGGTCGCCCAGCCGCTCATCGTCGCGTCGTCCCTGGTCGCCCTGCGGGCCATCCTCGACGGTCGCGGCACCGCGGACGTCGTCGACGTGACCGCGGGCCACTCGGTCGGCGAGCTCGCCGCCGCCGCGGTCGCGGGCGCGCTGACCGACGTCGGCGCCGTCGGGCTCGTCGCGCACCGGGCGCGCGCGATGGCCGCGGCCGCCGCCGCGACGCCCACCGGCATGAGCGCGGTCGTCGGGGGCGACGCCGAGGAGGTCCTCGCCGCGATCGAGGCCGCGCACCTGTGGCCCGCCAACGTCAACGGCGGCGGACAGGTCGTCGCCGCGGGGGCGCTCGACCACCTCGCGGCCCTCGCCGAGAACCCGCCCGCCAAGGCACGCGTCATCCCGCTCCAGGTGGCAGGCGCGTTCCACACGCCGTTCATGCAGCCCGCGCTCGAGGAGTTCGAGCCCGTGGCCGCGTCGTGGGACGTCGCCGACCCGCGCCTGCCGTTCCTCTCGAACGCCGACGGCGAGTCGTACGGGACGATCGACATCGAGGGCAGCACGTTCGGCAAGGCGCGCGACGTCGTCCGGCGCCTCACCGCGCAGATCGCCGCGCCCGTGCGCTGGGACCTGTGCCAGGAGTCGCTCGCGGAGCTCGGCGTCACCGCGATCCTCGAGCTCGCGCCCGGCGGCGTCCTCACAGGCCTCGCGCGCCGCACGCTCAAGGGCGTGGAGTCGGTCGCCGTGAAGTCGCCCGACGACGTCGAGGCGGCCCGCGACCTCATCGCTCGCCACTCCGTCGTGGGCGGCGCGGCGACCGCTCCCGCGCGGGACGACGCGTGAGCGGCGTGACGCTGCGCCAGGCCACCGGCCCGGCGCACTCGCGGATCCTCGCGATCGGCGGCGTCCGGGGCGAGAACGTCGTCACGAACGACGACATCGCCGGACCGATCGACTCGTCCGACGAGTGGATCCGCCAGCGCACCGGGATCGTCACCCGCCGCCGCGCCGGGGCCGACGTCGACGTGCTCGACCTGTCCGAGGCGGCGGCACGCGACGCGCTCGCCCGCGCGGGGCTCCAGGGGGCCGACGTCGACGCCGTCATCGTCTCCACCGTCACGTACTTCCACCAGACGCCCGCTGCCGCCGCGGTGCTCGCGGACCGCCTGGGCGCCACGCCCGCCGCCGCGTTCGACGTCTCCGCCGCGTGCGCGGGCTACGCCTACGCGATCGCGCAGGCCGACGCGCTCGTGCGCGCGGGCATCGCCACGCACGTGCTCGTCGTCGGCGCCGAGAAGATGAGCGACTTCATCGACCCGACGGACCGGTCGATCTCGTTCCTCCTGGGCGACGGCGCGGGCGCCGCGATCGTCGGCCCGTCCGACACCCCGGGCATCGGCCCCACGGTGTGGGGGTCCGACGGCGGCAAGGCCCAGGCGATCCGCCAGACGCACGCCTGGTCGGACCTGCGCGAGGACCCGTCGCTCGGCTGGCCCACGCTGCGCCAGGACGGGCAGAGCGTCTTCAAGTGGGCGGCATTCCAGATGGCTCCCGTCGCGGCCAAGGCCATGGCCGAGGCCGGGGTCGCCCCCGGCGACATCGGCGCGTTCGTCCCGCACCAGGCGAACATGCGCATCATCGACCAGATGATCAAGCAGCTCCAGCTCCCCGACACCGTCGCGGTGGCCCGCGACATCGCGGAGACCGGCAACACGTCGGCCGCCTCGATCCCGCTCGCCACGCGGCGTCTGCTCGACGAGGGCCAGGTCCGCTCCGGCGACCTCGCGCTCCAGATCGGGTTCGGCGCCGGGCTGGTCTACGCGGCGCAGGTGGTCGTCCTGCCGTAGGGGAGAATCACCCTGGACGGACGGCCGCCCTCCCCCGCGGGAGGACCCACGCCGTCGGCGGACCCGTCCGTCGCACGCACCGTCTACCGCTGTACCGCCCGGCACACCCACCGGGCAACACCACCGGGACCGGTCGCCGCCGGCCCCACGACAAGGAGAAACCATGGCTTACACCGAGCAGGAAGTCCTCGCCGGCCTCGCGGAGATCGTCGCCGAGGAGACGGGTCTGCCGACCGACGCCGTCGCGCTCGAGAAGTCCTTCACCGACGACCTCGACATCGACTCGCTGTCGATGATGACGATCGTGACGCACGCCGAGGACAAGTTCGGCGTCCGCATCCCGGACGACGAGGTCAAGAACCTCACGACGGTCGGCGACGCCGTGTCCTTCATCACGGGCGCCCAGGCCTGAGCACACCCCGCCTGCCCCGCAGGCCTGCGGGCGGGTCGGCGTCACCCGCGCCGGCCCGCCCGTCCTCCCGCCCCAGAACCCCACCCGAGGAGCACCATGTCCGCCGCTACTGAAGTCGTCGTCACCGGCCTCGGCGCCACCACGCCGCTCGGCGGCGACGTGCCCTCGACCTGGGCCGCTGCGCTCGCCGGCGAGTCCGGCGCCCGCACCCTCGACAACGACTGGGCGGAGCGCTACGAGATCCCGGTGACGTTCGCCGCGACCCTCAAGGTGGACCCCGCCGAGGTCCTGGCGCGACCCGAGATCAAGCGCATGGATCCCTCGACGCAGTACGCCATCATCGCGGCGCGCGAGGCGTGGGCCGACGCGGGCAGCCCCGAGGTCGACGGCGACCGGCTCGGCACCGTCGTGTCGTCCGGCATCGGCGGCATCTGGACCACGCTGGACGGCTGGGACACGCTGCGCGAGCGCGGCGCCCGCCGCATGCTCCCGATGACCGTGCCCATGCTCATGCCCAACTCCCCCACCGCGTACGTGTCGCTCGAGCTCGGTGCCCGTGCGGGCGCCCACGCGCTCGTCTCGGCGTGCGCCTCCGGCGCCGAGGCGATCGGCTACGGCGTCGACATGATCCGCGCGGGCCGCGCGGACATCGTCGTCGCGGGCGGGACCGAGGCGACGATCCACCCCATGCCCATCGCGGCCTTCGCCGCCTCGCGCACGCTCTCGCTGCGCAACGACGACCCGCAGGGCGCGTCGCGCCCCTACGACGTCGACCGCGACGGCTTCGTCATCGGCGAGGGCTCGGGCGTCGTCGTCCTGGAGAGCGCCGAGCACGCCGCCGCGCGCGGTGCCCGCGTGTACGCGCGTCTCGCCGGGGTCGGCCTGTCCTCCGACGCCTACCACATCACGTCTCCCGACCCGGACGGCCGCGGGCAGGTCGCCGCGATGCGCCGCGCGATCGAGGAGGCCGGGGTGACCGGCCGGGACGTCGTGCACGTCAACGCGCACGCGACCTCGACCAAGGTGGGCGACCTCACCGAGACCCGCTCGATCCGTTCGCTCCTGGGCTCCGAGACGGACCACGTGCTCCTCTCGGCCACGAAGTCGATGACCGGCCACCTCCTAGGCGGCGCGGGCGCGCTCGAGTCGATCTTCACGATCAAGGCGGTCGCCGAGCGCCTCGCTCCCCCGACGATCAACGTCGCGAACCCGGACCCCGAGCTCCAGGTCCCGCTCGTGCGCGACACCCCGGCTCCGCTGCCCGCGGGCGACATCGTCGCGGTGAACAACTCGTTCGGCTTCGGCGGCCACAACGTTGCCCTCGCGGTCGCGAGCGTCTGACCGCGGCGCAGCACCTCCCACGACGGCGAAGGCCGCCTCCTCGAGCGAGGAGGCGGCCTTCGTGCCGCTCGTGGCCGACCCCGGGTCGGCCGCAGCGCTGGGTGCAGGCCGAGCCGCGCCGGCGGACCGCCCGGTCAGCCGACCCGGTGCAGCCAGCGCACGGGTGCGCCCGCCCCGGCGTAGCGGAACGGCTCGAGCTCGTCGTCCCACGCCTTGCCGAGCGCGAGGTGCAGGGCGTCGCGCATCGCCCGCGGCTCGCTCACCTGCTCCAGGGCGGCGCGGATGCGGTCCTCGGGGACGACGATGTTGCCGTGCACGTCGGTCTGGGCGTAGAAGATGCCGAGGTCGGGCGTGTGGGACCACCGGCCGCCGTCGACCCCGTGGCTGGGTTCCTCGGTGACCTCGTAGCGCAGGTGGGACCAGCCGCGCAGCGCGGAGGCGAGCTTGGCGCCCGTCCCCTGCGGGCCCTGCCACGAGTACTCGGCCCGGTAGAGGCCGCGCGCGGCGGGCTGCTCGGTCCAGTCGAGCGACACGCGCACGCCGAGGACGTTGCCCGCGGCCCACTCCATGTGCGGGCACAGAGCACGCGGTGCTGAGTGCACGTAAAGAACACCGCGGGTGATGGCACCGGCCATGTCTGCCTCCCTAGGTCGAGGTTGCGTCTTCCCCAACGTCCTCACCGAGGGTGGTGTCATAGCACGTCACACGTACGTCGCGGCGTGTCTCGTGCCCATCTTGCACGACATCGCGCGTTCGCGCGAGAGATTCGCCGGGCGTGCCCGGCCCCGGTCAGCCGACGCGCGTCGTCACAGGTGGGCGCGTAGCTCCCGCATCGCCTTCTTGCGGACGGAGCGGTCGAGGCGGTCGAGGTAGAGCATGCCGTCCAGGTGGTCGCACTCGTGCTGGAGGCAGCGGGCCATGAGCTCGGTGCCCTCCACGACCACCTCGTTGCCGTCGAGGTCCGTCCCCACGACGCGCGCGTACCAGGCGCGTCGCGTCGGGTACCAGAGGTTGGGCACGGAGAGGCAGCCCTCGTCGCCGTCCTGGTAGTCGTCGGAGAGCTCGACGATGCGCGGGTTGAGCACGTACCCGATCTCGTCGTCGATGTTCCAGGAGAACGCCCGGAGGTTCACGCCGATCTGGTTGGCGGCGAGGCCCGCGCGTCCCTCGTGGTCGACGGTCTCGACGAGGTCCGCGACGAGCGAGCGCACGCGGTCGTCGATGGTGGTGATCTCGTCGCAGGGGGTGCGGAGCACGGGGTCCGGGATGGTCCGGATCTCTCTCATCGCCATGGTCGCCATTCTTCCATGCGCGCGCGGACGGGCGGCCGGCCTCACGGCCGGCGCGCCTGTCCACCGCGTCACATGCGGGCGTACCGGGCTCGGGCGAAGGAGTAGAGCCCGTACGCGGCGAAGCCGAGCCCGACCGCGACGAGCAGCACCGCGCCGAACGGCTGGGCCGCGAGGGTCGCGAACGCGGAGTCGAGCCCGCCCGCCTGCTCGGGGTCGTGCTGCACCGCGGCCACGACGAAGAGCGCGCCGAGCACGCCGAGCGCGACGCCCTTGGCGACGTAGCCGACCCGGCCGAGCGTCACGACCGCGCGCCCGACGTTCCCGCTCGTACCGCCCTGGAGGTCCTCGAGGAACTTCTTCCGCCAGCCCTTGACCACGTGGTACACGCCGGCGGCGACGATCCCGACGCCGACGGCACCGACGAGGAGGACGCCGCCCGGCTTCTGCATGAGCGTCGCCGTCATGCCCTCCTCCTGGCCCGAGCCGCCCGCGGACCCGTTCACGACCTGCACGGCGAGCACCCCGAGCGCGAGGTAGAGGACCGCCTTGCCGGCGGCCTTGAGCCGGTCGGACGTCTCGGCGGCGCCGCTCACCGCCACGGTGAGCTGCCACAGCGCGAGCGCGGCGAACGCCACGACGGCGAACCAGAGCAGGGCGGTCCCGCCCGGAGTCTGCGCGATGGCGGTGAGGGCGCCGGTCTGGTCCGCCTGCTCGCTCGACGCCGAACCCGTCGCCACCTGGACGGCGAGGACGCCCACCACGAGGTGGAGCACGCCGCTCACCGCGTACCCGGCGCGCGCCAGGAGCTCGAGCGTCCTGCTGCCTCGTGCGCCTCGCGCTGCCGCCTTGCCCGTCGAGCTGATGCTCGGTGCCACTGGACCTCCTCGGTCGTCGGGACGCCGCCCCCAGCGTCGCCGGGTTCTCCGGCCCCGACACGGTGCCAGCCCTGCGCGCCGCACGCACGCCGAACGACCCTCCGAGGTTCCTCAGATCACGGTTTGGTAACGTGCCTCGAATGCCCTCGACGAATCCACGCCTCGCCGTGCTCGACGGACTCCGGTTCGCGGCCGCTGCGGCGGTGCTCGTGTACCACTTCGTCGCCGTCAACCACCACGCGTGGGGCGAGCGGACGAGCGACTCCCTGCCGGGCGCGCAGGGCGTCGCCGCCTACGGGTCCTTCGGCGTCCAGCTCTTCTTCGTCGTGTCCGGTTTCGTCATCCTCATGACCGCGTGGGGGCGCGACGTGCGCGGCTTCGTCGCCTCGCGCGCCGGCCGGCTGTTCCCCGCGTACTGGGCGGCGGTCATCCTCACCCTGCTGCTGCTCGTCCTGGTGATCCCCGGGCGCCGCGACGTCAACCTCCCGCAGGCGGCGGCCAACCTCACCATGGTCCAGCGCGCGCTCGGGATCCCGGACCTGGAGGCCGTCTACTGGACGCTCTGGTCGGAGCTGCGGTTCTACGTCCTCGTCGGCGTGCTGGTGGCCGTCGGACTCACCCGCGCGCGGGTGCTCGCGTTCGTCGTGCTGTGGCCGGTCGCGGGGGCGATCGCCACGCAGACGGGCTCCGACCTCGTCGCGACCGTCCTCGTCGCGCCCGACGCCCCGCTCTTCGCCGGCGGGATGGTGCTCTACCTGCTCACGCGGGAGCGCCGGTCGCCGGTCCTGTGGCTCGCGCTCGCCCTCGACGTCGTCCTCGCGGCCGCCGTCTCGGGACGGATCCAAGCGGCCCGCATCGAGAACAGCACCGACGTCGTCGTGTCCCCGACCGTGTGGTGGGTCGCGATCGTCCTGTGCTTCGCCGTCGTCGCTGCCGCGACGCTCACCCCGCTCGCCCGGATCTCCTGGGGCTGGCTCACCGCGCTCGGCGCCCTCACGTACCCGCTCTACCTCGTGCACGCGTCGTGGGGGCGTTGGGTGATCGAGTCGGTGCACCCGTACCTGTCCCGGCCGGCGACGCTGACCGTGGCCGTCGCCGTGTGCCTGCTGCTCGCCTGGGCGATCCACCGTGCCGTCGAACGCCCGCTCGGCCCGCGGCTGCGCCGCGCCCTCGACCGCGACCTCCGACGCGACGCCAGTCCCCCGGGCCGCGCCCCGGCACGTCAGGACGAGCCGGTCGCGGCCAGGTAGTCGCGCAGCACGACCGCCTGGTTGTGCTGCTCGTCCTTCGCCCCGTACACGAGCGTCACCACGCGATGCTGCCCGACGACGTCCCGCAGCTCTCCCACGGCCTCGCCGTTCGCGTCGAGCTCGGCCCGGTACCGCTCGGCGAACTCGTCGAACAGCCGCTCCTCGTGGTGGAACCAACGCCGCAGCTCCGTGGACGGCGCGACCTCCTTGAGCCACAGGTCCACGCGCGCCTTCTCCTTGGTCTCGCCGCGCGGCCACAGCCGGTCGACGAGCACGCGGAACCCGTCGTCCTCCTCGGCCGGCTCGTACACGCGCTTGATCCGTACCGTCATGGGGCCATGACACCGCGCGGTGCCGCGCACCGCATCCGCAGGGCGGACAGGGACGTGGGCGTGGACGAGCAGCCCGGTGGTGCCCCGTGCAGGACTTGAACCCGCGACCGAGAGATTATGAGTCTCCTGCTCTGACCAGCTGAGCTAACGGGGCGCGCGGGCGAGCATACCGCCCGTGCTGCTGGCCGACCCGGAGCGGCTACGGTGGGGTCGTGTCCTGGTTCCGCCGTCCCAGCCTGCCCGACCCGGTCCGCCGCGCGCTCGACGTCCCGGCGGACGACCGCGTGCTCGCCTCGGCCGAGCTGACCGACGGCTCGTGGGCGGTCGCGACGCGCACCGAGCTCCTCACGAGCGACGCCACGGGCGGGACGGTCGCGCGACGCCCGTGGTCGGACGTCGACCGGGCGGGGTACTCGCCGGAGACCGCGACGATCACGGTCTCGTGGGTCGACGGCGGCGCTCCGCTGGTCCTCCGCCTCGCCGACGCGCGCCGCACGTCGCTCGCCCAGACGCTGCGCGAGCGCGTGCAGTCGTCGGTGGTCCTGTCGGAGACCGTGACGTTCGCCGCAGGGCTCACCGCCCGGGTCGCGGTGCGGCGCGACGGCGACGGCGAGCTCTTCTCGCAGGTTGTCGCCGACCCCGGTGTCGACCTGACCGACCCCGAGGTGACGGCCCGCGTCGACGCGGCGGAGGGGCGGGTCCGGTCGGCGTCCGGACTACCCCTCTGAGCCTGCTAGAGTTTTCCCCGGTCGCTGCGGTGCATACCGCGACGGCCACGATCGATCCCGCGTAGCTCAGCTGGCAGAGCATCCGACTGTTAATCGGACGGTCGTAGGTTCAAGTCCTACCGCGGGAGCCCACGAGCTCGGCCCCGGATCGCCCAGCGGTCCGGGGCCGAGCTGTTACTCCGGCCAGGCCGACCGATCCGACCCGCGCAGTCACGCGCCCGGGAATACTCGACCGTTGCCCAGGGCTTGCGTCTGTCGTGACCACGACGTCCCCCGCCGGGATCGGCCTGCGCTCGGAGCGCGGCCCCGTCCTCCTCGCCCTCATGCTGTCGACGGCCCTCGTCGCGCTCGACGCGACGATCATTGCGACGGCGTCGGCGACGATCGCGCGCGAGCTCGGCGGGTTCGCGCAGCTCCCCTGGCTGTTCTCGAGCTACCTGCTCGCCCAGGCAGTCGGGACGCCGGTCTTCGGCAGGCTGTCCGACGTCCTCGGCCGCAAGCGCCTCATGCTGGCGGGGGTCGCCCTGTTCTTCCTCGGGTCGGTGCTGTGCGGGTTCGCGTGGTCGATGCCCGCGCTCGTCGCGGGCCGCGTGCTCCAGGGCCTGGGCGCCGGAGCGGTGATGCCCGTCTCCCAGACGATCGCCGCCGACATCTACACGCTCGAGGAGCGCGCGAAGGCGCAGGGCTACCTCGCGTCCGTGTGGGCGATCTCGTCCGTCGTCGGTCCCACGCTGGGCGGCGTGTTCTCCGAGTTCGTGAGCTGGCGCTGGATCTTCTTCGTCAACGTGCCACTGTGCGCGCTGGCCGCGTGGATGCTGCACCGCCGGTACCACGAGTCGCCTCGCGAGGGAGCGCGCGAGCCCATCGACTACGTCGGCGCGGCGCTCCTCACCGCCGGCAGCACCCTGCTGCTGCTCGGGCTGCTCGAGGGCGGGTCCACGTGGGCGTGGGCCTCCCCCGCGTCGCTCGCGGTCCTCGGCGCCGCGGTCCTCCTGCTCGGCGTCTTCGCGGCGCACGCGCGGCGCACGCGCTACCCCGTGGTCGACCTCGCGATCCTGCGCCGCCGCGTCGTCGGGGTCTCGACCGCGGTCTCGCTCCTCGTCGGGGTGATCGTCCTCGCGCTGTCCACGTACGTGCCGATCTACGCGCAGGGCGTCCTCGGCGTCGGGCCGCTCGTGGCGGGCTTCGCGCTCGCGGCGATGACCGTCGGGTGGCCGATCTCGGCCTCGAACGCCGGGCGCCTCTACCTGCGGATCGGCTTCCGCTGGACCGCCGTCATCGGCTCCGCGCTCGTCCTCGCGGGAACGGCGCTCACGCTGCTGCTCGGCGCGGCGTCGCCCGTCGTGGCGGTCGCCGCGACGACGTTCGTCGTCGGCGTCGGGATGGGGCTCACAGCGGTCCCGACGCTCATCGCCGCGCAGTCGTCCGCGGCCTTCACCGAGCGCGGCGCCGTGACCGGGACCAACATGTTCGCGCGGTCGCTCGGCTCTGCCGTCGGCGTCGCGGTCTGCGGCGCGATCGTCAACGCGCGCACGACGCTCGGCGCCGACGGCACGCCCGAGGGCCCGGGCCTCATGGCCGCGATCCACGTCGTGTTCGTCCTGCTCGCCGCGAGCGCCGCCGTCCTCGTCGTCCTCGCGGCCCTCATGCCGCCGGACCGTCAGGCCGCGCGCGACCGCCGGGCGGCGACGGCCGCCGCGTCCGCGGACCCGACCGCCTGACCTCCTTGACGGCTCAGGCAATCTCGCCCTCGCGCAACGTGCGGCGCTCCGCCTCGACGGCGAGGAGCGCGGCGAACGCCTCCTGGTACGCGGCGAGGTCGGCCGTGGGGTCGAGGCGCTGGAGGCGGCTCTTCGCGTCGGCGACGCGGCGGGTGAGCCCGAGGTCGACGAGGCCGCGCACGACGCCCGCGACGTAGCCGCCGACGACGTTCTCCCGGTCCTCCGGCAGGGGCGCGACGGCGAGCTCGGTCACGAGGCCCCGCACGGGCTCGGCGGCCTGCTCGACGACGGCCTCGACCCAGTGCCCGGCGCCGAGCGTCGCGCCCTCGCGCACCCCGCCCGCGGCCCGGATCGCGGCGTGGACGGCGCGCCAGGCCGGGACGGCGAACGCGTCCTCGCCGAGGTCGTCGAAGACCGGCGGCACGTGCTGCGGGTACTGGAGGACGGCGACGAGCGCGAGGCGCTCGCGGCGCGCCACGGGGTCGCGCGGGTCGGGCGCCGGCAGCGCGGGGACCTCCGGCTCGGGTGCGGGGGCCTCCGCGCCCTGGCGGGAGTCCTCGGGCCGCGCGGTGCGGACCGGACCGGGCGCGCTGCCCCGCTTGGCGGCGGCCGCCACCTCGCGGCGGACGCGCTCGGCGTCCATGCCGATCCAGCCGGCGAGCATGCGGGCGTACTCGGGGCGCAGCGCGGCGTCCCGGATCCCGGCGACGACGGGGGCGGCGGCGCGCAGCGCGCCGACGCGGCCCTCGGCGGTGTCGAGGTCGAACGTCGCGAGGGTCGTGCGGATGACGAACTCGAAGAGGGGCTGGCGTCCGTCGACGAGGGCGCGCACGGCGTCGGGGCCGCGCGCCATGCGCAGCTCGCACGGGTCCATGCCGCTCGGCTCGACGGCCACGAACGTCTGGGCGTAGAAGCGCTGGTCCTCGCCGAACGCGCGCACGGCGGCCTTCTGGCCCGCCGCGTCGCCGTCGAAGGTGAACACGACCTCGCCCCCGACGGACGCGCCCGACGCGAGCTGCATGCCGCCCCCGGCCGTCGTGTCGCCCAGGAGCCGGCGCACGATGCGCGCGTGGTCGGAGCCGAACGCCGTGCCGCACGTCGCGACGGCGGTCGTCACGCCGGACAGGTGCGCCGCCATGACGTCGGTGTACCCCTCGACGACGACGACGCGCTTCTGCTTGGCGATCTCCCGCTTGGCGAGGTCGATGCCGTAGAGCACGTGCGACTTCTTGTAGAGCGAGGTCTCCGGGGTGTTGAGGTACTTGGGACCCTGGTCCTCGTCGTAGAGGCGGCGCGCACCGAACCCGACGATCTCGCCCGTGACGTCGCGGATGGGCCACACGAGACGCCCGCGGAACCGGTCGTAGATGCCGCGCTGGCCCTGGCTCATGAGGCCGGAGGCCACGAGCTCGGGCTGCGTGAAGCCGCGCCCCTGGAGGTGGCGCTGGAGGTTGTCCCAGCCGGTGGGCGCGTACCCGACCCCGAAGTGCTCGGCGTCGGCGCGGTCGAAGCTGCGCTCGGCGAGGAACGCGCGGGCGGCCTGCGCGCCGGACGCGAAGAGCTGCTCGGAGAAGTACTGGGCGGCCACGCGGTGCGCCTCGAGCAGCCGCTGTCGCCGGCCCGGCTCCTCGCGCGGGCGCTGCGGCCCGCCGGAGTCCTCGTAGCGGAGCTGGATCCCCACGCGGTCGGCGAGGTACTCGACGGCCTCGACGAACGTCAGGCCGTCGATCTTCTGCACGAACGAGATGACGTCGCCGCCCTCGCCGCACCCGAAGCAGTGCCAGCGCCCCACCCCGGGGCGCACGTGGAACGACGGCGACCGCTCGTCGTGGAAGGGGCACAGGCCCTTGAGCGAGCCGACGCCCGCGGTCTTGAGCGTGACGTGCGCGGAGACGATCTCGTCGATCCGTGCGCGGTCGCGGACGGCTTCCACGTCCTCGCGTCGAATCAGGCCTGCCACGGAGCGAGTCTATGCGCCCGGGCGGTGCCCCGGGGGTGGCTGGACGGCGTCGTCGGTCACCCCCGGGCCAGCCCCGGCGCCGCCGGGACGAGCGCGGCGCGCGACGCGGCGCAGCGGCGCGCGTAGGCGCCCGGCGTGGACCCCGTCGCGCGGGCGAAGTCGGTGCCGAGGTGCGCCTGGTCGTAGTAGCCGACGGCGGTCGCGAGCGCCGCGAGGTCCTGGTCGGGGTCGGCCGCGAGCAGGTCGGCGGCGAGGTGCACGCGGTGACGCTGCAGGGCCCACTTGGGGCTCACGCCGACGTACGTGGCGAAGAGCCGCTGGAGCGAGCGCGCCGACGTGCCGACGACCGCTGCGAGGTCGCCGACGCCCGCTGCCGGTCCGAGCTCGCCGCCCACGAGGGCCGCGAACACGCGCGCGACGCGGTCGAGGTCGCGCGCGGCACGGACGGTCCGGGCGCGCTCGGCCCGCGAGCGCACGAGCGGCTCGACGGCGCGCGCCGCGTCCTCGTCCCGGCGCGAACGGGCGAGGCCGAGCGCGGTCGCCCCGGTGCGCTCCGCCGTCGGGCCGAGGAACGCGGCCGCGGGGACCTGCACGCCCGGACGTACGGCGTCCGCGTGCCCCAGCAGGACGCGGAACGCGCCGGGCCGCAGCTTGGTGCCGACGACGGCGCCCGAGCCGGTCAGGGTGCGTTCGAACAGGCCCGGCGGGATGCCGTGCGCGACGTAGCCCGCCTCCTCGGCGACCACGTTCGCGACCGGGTGCGGCACGAGGACCTGCGTGAACGACTCCCCCGGCGGCAGGTCCCAGCGCACGACCCAGTGCCGCTCGACGAGGTCCGCGAGGTCCGGCGCCGGCTCGACGCGCACGAGCTCGAACCCGCGCCGCGCGGCGGCGGGGTCGACGAGCCCCCGCAACGACGTCGTCGGGCCGCGCCGCGACTCCGCTCGCACGTCGGCACGACCCTCGGGTTCGAACACCTGTCGCATTCCTCCAAGACTGGCACGGGCCGCCGACACGAGCATGGTGGGACGGCCCGCACCCGCGAGGCCGACCACGACGAGGAGGACACCATGGAGATGTCGGCACTGCACCCCAACGTCACGGTGAGCGGCGCGCGCGAGGCGATCGCGTTCTACGAGGCCGCGCTCGGCGCCGAGGTGGTCGACACCATCACGGCGGGCGACGCCGTCATCCACTCCGACCTGCGCCTCGACTCCCCCGCGGGGACGAGCACGTTCACCGTCGCGGAGGCGTTCCCGCCCGACTCGGTCGCGCCGGAGCCGGGTGCGCCGACGCACGCGTCGTTCACCGTCCCCGTCGAGGACACGGACGCCGCGTACGCGCGGGCGCTCGCGGCCGGCGCGACGAGCCTCGCCGAACCCGCCGACTGGTTCGAGGGGTTCCGCCAGGCCGCCGTCCGCGACCCCTTCGGGCACCGCTGGTACTTCGCGACCGTCGCGGACTCGGTGACGGCCGAGGACGTCCAGCGCGCGAGCGACGCCTGGGTCTCCGAGCGCGGCTGACCCCGGGGCGCCCAGCCCGACGGCGGTGCCGCTCGCCGGTCGCTCAGACCGGCGGGCGCACGAGGCGCGCGTGGAACTGCATCGCGGAGACGTCCGTGAGGGACGCGACCTGGTCGACGACGACGCGCAACCGGGCGGCGTCGTCGGGCGCGGCCTCCCAGTCCGCCGCGAACGAGGGCTCGAGCGCGACGGGCGCGCGGTCGGAGAAGACGTGCACGAGATCGGCGATGACCTCGCGCTGGCGCTGGTAGAGCGGCTCCTGCTCGCGCGGCGCCATCACGTAGGCGACCGCGACACCCTTGAGCACGAGGATCTCCGCCACCGTCTCGTCCGGCACGACGAGCCGTGCGGCGTACCGGGTGAGCGGCCCGTCCCCGTAGAGGGCGCGCGTCGCGTCCTGCGCCGCTCCGGTGAACCGGCCGATGAGCTGGCTCGTCGCGTCCTTGAGCGCAGCGAGCGCGCGGCGCGACCCGTCGAAACCGGTGACCAGGTGCCCGGTGCCCTGCAGACGCGTGATCGCGGCGTCGAGCGCCGCCTCGTCGTACGCGGTGCCGTACCAGGAGTGGACGGCGCGCACGACCCGGGCCCGCTCGTCGGGGTCGTCGAGCACCGCGAGCTCGATGCGCCCGCCCACGATCGCGTCTTCGACGTCGTGCACCGAGTACGACACGTCGTCCGCGAGGTCCATGACCTGCGCCTCGAGGCACTTCACCTGGCTCGGCGCGCCCGCGCGCAACCAGTCGAACACGGGTCGGTCGTCCTCGTAGACGCCGAACTTGTGGGTCGGGCGGCCGTCCGCGCGCAGTGGCGCCTCCCCCGCGCCCCACGGGTACTTGACGCTCGCGTCGAGGCTCGCGCGCGTGAGGTTGAGCCCGTACGACCGCCCGTCCGCGTCGACGACCTTGGGGTCGAGGCGCGTGAGGAGGCGCAGGGTCTGCGCGTTGCCCTCGAACCCGCCGACGTCGACCGCGAGGTCCGCGAGCGCCCGCTCCCCGTTGTGCCCGAACGGGGGGTGCCCCAGGTCGTGCGCGAGGCACGCCGTGTCGACGATGTCCGGGTCGCACCCGAGCGCCTTCCCGATCTCGCGGCCCACCTGCGCCACCTCGAGCGTGTGCGTCAGCCGGGTCCGGACGAAGTCGTCGCTGCCCGGCCCGAGCACCTGCGTCTTCGCGCCGAGGCGGCGCAGCGCCGACGAGTGGACGATGCGCGCGCGGTCGCGCTCGAACGGCGTGCGCGCGCGGGACTTCGCGGACTCGACGAACCACCGTTCGGTGTCGGCGTCCGAGTACGACGCCGTGCCCTCCTCACCGCGCGCCGGGCGCGGCCCGGTCCCCACGACCGCGGGGTCGAACGCCTCCTGCTCGAACGTCTGCACGGGCCCCAGCGTAACGACGCCGGTCAGGGCGTGGCGGGAGCCGGGTCCGCGAGGCCGCGGTAGACGCCGGTGCGCAGCTCGCCCGCCCACGCGTCGGCCTCGGGCATGCCGAGGTCGTACGCGACGGCGATCTCCGCCTCGGCGTCGTACGGCACGCGCACGTGCTGGATCGCGAACGGCGCCGGGTCGGGCGAGCCGGGCACGCCCTCGAGGATCGCGTAGACGGGCGTCGGCTCGTCGAGCGGGTTCCCGACGCTGCCGACGTTGGCGAGGGTCCGCCCCCGGGACGTCTCGACGTACGCGTCGTGGGTGTCGCCGTAGACGACGACGGTCGGCTCGGGGCCGGCACCGGTGAGAGCGGTCGCCGCGAACATGCCGGCGAACTCCCCCGGGGAGTGGTCGCGGAAGACCTTGACGTGCACCGACGCGGCCGACGCGTGGAGGAGACGGACCCGGCGGCCGCTGAGCAGCAGGTCGTGGCTCAGCGGGAGCGTGCCGAACCAGGCGTGCTGGTCCGCGCGCAGCTCGTCGCGCCACCAGACGTGCTCGGGGACCCCGTCGTCGGGCGTCCGGGGCAGGAAGTCCTCCCAGTTGCCCCGGACGGTGACCGCGCACGCGTCACGGCACCGGTCGACGACGGCCTGCCCCCGAGGACCCTTGCCGACCATGTCCCCGAGGTTGAGGATCGTCGTCACGCCGCGGGACCGCGCGTCGGCGAGCACCGCCTCCAGCGCGGACAGGTTGCCGTGGACGTCCGAGAGGATCGCGAGGCGCTCGACGGTCACGTCGCGATCCTGCCACGAGCGCGCCGGGCCGAGAAGGGAGTTCTCGCCCTCGGTCCGCGCTTCTCGGGGGCGAGAACTCCCTTCTCGGCGGCGCGCTGCCGGGCGGGGGCGTAGCCTCGCGCACATGGGTGCAGCGCACGCGCTCGAGCTGCGGGTGGTCCGGGAGGACGAGGTCGTCGAAGTGGTCCCGTACCTCGACGGCCGCTCGCTCGTGAGCATCGTCAGCGCGTTCGAGTCGGCACGTCGGTACACGCCGTCGGGCGGGTACGGCGGCATCGTGCCCGAGGTGTTCCGGTACGGCAGGGCGTCGCGCCAGTGGTACGGCCACGGTCGCCTCCCCGGACGCCGCAGGCACGCGTGGGTGCTCGCGTGCGATGGCTGCCACGAGGCGGGCTGCTGGCCGTTCGAGGTGGCGATCGACGTCGACGCGACGACGGTCACGTGGCACGACCTCGCGCAGCCTTTCCATCCCGAGTGGGACTACTCCGCCATCGGCGCGTTCACGTTCGACCGCGCGCAGTACGACGACGCCGTGCACCAGGTCGCGCACCTCTTCGACTGACCGCCCAGCGGGTTTTCGACTGACCGTCTCTCGCCGGGCGGCCCCGCGGGACTGCCCGAACGGGCGGATCAGCCCAGGCGCCACACCCCGACAGCCGGGCCGTCGCCCGCGAGCCGGGCGCCGCCGTCGTGCCTGGTGAGGTCCAGCGAGCCGTGCAGCCGCTCCGCCTCGCCCGACCCCACGAGCGCCGGGTGCAGCGTGACGCCGTCCCACGGCGCGCGGGCGAGCGCGACGAGCACGCGCTCCCCGGGCGTCTCGCGCAGGTAGACTAGGGCGTCGTCGTCCACGTGCACCCACCGCAGGCCGCCGTGCCGCAGCGCGTCCGAGCCGCGCCGGACGGCGATCAGGTCGCGGTACAGGTCGAACGTCGCGGCGTCCCAGCGACCCGAACCCGTCGACGCGTCGTCCCACGGCATGGTCGCGCGCCCGTGCTCGCCGTTGAGGCCCGTGAGCCCCACCTCGTCGCCCGCGAAGATCACGGGCGTGCCCGGATAGGTGAGCAGGAGCGTCGCCGCGACGTCGACCATCTCGCGCGAGCCGACGATCGAGCGCAGGCGCGGGGTGTCGTGCGAGCCGAGCATGTTCCACTGCGACGCCGTGACGCGCCACGGCAGCACGGCATCGAACTCGCGCATGGTCGCGACGACGTCGCGGCCGCCGCGCCGCGGCGTGCGCACCGGGAGGCCGAGGTAGGGCACCGGTGAGTCCGCGGGCGACAGCCACGTCCAGGCCGGGCGTGTGAACGCGGAGTAGTTCATGTTCGCGTGCCAGCCGTCGCCGGCCAGGTCACCCGAGGCGTCGTGGAAGTGCTCCGCGACGAGCGCGGCGTCCGGGTTCGCGGCCCGCATGGTCGCGCGCAGGCGCCGCGCGACCTCGAGCGTGCGGTCCTCGGCGCCGAACCGACCGGTCATGTTCGCGACGTCGATGCGCCAGCCGTCGAGGCCGAACGGCTCGCCCAGGTAGCGCCCGACGACGGAGCCCGGCCCGTCGATCATGCGCGCCCCGAGCTCGGCCGAGCCGTACGACAGCTTGGGCAGCGACGCGTGCTCGAGCCAGCCCACGTAGCCGGGCTCGCCGTCGGTCCAGTAGTAGAAGTCGCGCTCCGGCGCGTCGGGGTCCGCGAGCGCCCGGCCGAACCACTCGTGCCCCGCGCCCGTGTGGTTGGTCGTGAGGTCGCCCATGACGCGCAGCCCGCGCGCGTGCGCGGCGCGGATCAGCGACGCGTAGGCGGCGTCGCCGCCGAGCAGCGGGTCGACGTGGTCGAACGTGCTCGCGTCGTAGCGGTGGTTGGACCGGCCCGGGAAGACCGGCGTCGTGTAGAGCGTCGTGACGCCGAGCGCGACGAGATGGTCGAGCCGCTCCTCGACGCCCGCGAGGTCGCCCCCGTAGAGCTGCGTCCCGACGTCGGGCCCCGCGCCGTGCGGCTCGTCGCCCCAGGCTGCGGGGACGGCCCACTCCGGGAGCGGGCGCCCCTCGGCCGCGGCCGACCGGGCGAACCGGTCCGGGAAGACCTGGTAGACGACGCCGTCGCGCATCCACGCCGGCGCGCCGTCGTGGACCGTGAGACGGAAGTCCGCGGCGTCGGGCACGTCGCGATCCCACGTCCCGCGGCCGTTGAGCCAGCGGTACCCGCGCTCGCCCTCGTCGAGGAAGAACCGGTACCCCGTCTCGGGGTTGTGCACGAGCACCTCGGCGACGAACCAGTCCTCGTGCTCGTCCGAGCGGTCGAGCCGCGCGGGCGCGAGCCGCGGCTCGCCGTCGCGCACGGTGCGCAGCCAGACGTCGCGCACCCCCGCCGACCGGGGGACGCGCACGCGGACGGGGACCGTGTCCCCGAGGGCGGGGACGCCCTCGGGGACGTACAGCGCCGAGCCGTCGTGGTGCGGGACGGGGGTCACGACGTCGCGCACGCGGTCAGCCCTTCACGGAGCCGGCGGTGAGCCCGCCGACGATGTACTTCTGGAGGTAGAGGAACAGTGCGAGCACGGGCAGCGCGGAGATCACGGCGCCGGCCGTGAACAGCCCCCAGTTCGCCTCCTTGAGCGACGACACCCAGCCGTAGAGGCCGACGGCGAGCGTCCAGTTGCGCTCCGACGTCAGGACGATGCGCGCGATGATGAACTCGCCGAACGTGCTGATGAACGACAGCAGCGCGACGACCGCGAGGATCGGCGCCACCAGGCGCAGGATGATCGTCCAGTAGATCTGCGAGTGCGTGGCCCCGTCGATCTTGGCGGCCTCGTCGAGCTCGCGCGGGACCGTGTTGAAGAACCCGTACATGAGGAACGTGTTCACGCCGAGCGCGCCGCCCAGGTAGACGGCGATGAGGGCGATCTTGCTGTTCAGGCCGAGGATCGGGACGACGTTCCCGAGCCCGATGAGCAGCAGGAAGATCGCCACGAACGCGAGCATCTGCGGGAACATCTGGACGATGAGCAGCGACGTGAGGCCCATGCGGCGCCCGGCGAACCGGAAGCGCGAGAAGGCGTAGGCGGCGGCCGCGCCCATGAGGACCGTGCCGACGGACGTCGCGATCGCGATGACGAGGGTGTTGCCCATCCACGTCCAGAACATCGTGGTGCCGAGCTCGGCGTAGTTCGCGCCGCTCACGTCCGAGAAGAGCGTGTTGGAGCCGGTGAGCGTCCCGTTCTCCGACAGCGAGGCCGAGAGGACGTAGACGAGCGGGAAGGCCGCGTAGACGACGGCGATCACGCCGACGACGTGCCGCCAGCCGAGCTCGGAGAACCAGCGGCCCGGCTTCATCCGGTTCCGCGAGGCCACGGACGGGGCGGGACGACCGCCGACGACGGGGGGTGCCTGGGTGGTCGCCATGTCAGCTGATCTCCTCGAACTTGCGCGTGCTGCGGAAGGCGATGGCCGAGATCGTCCCCACGATGACGAAGATGACGATCGACAGCGCGCTCGCGAGACCGAAGTCCTTCTGCGCGGACCCGTCGACACCCGAGATCGAGTACACCATCGAGATGAGGATGTCGGTGTGCCCCAGCGGGACCGAGGCGTCCGCGAAGCGTGGACCGCCCCCCGTGAGCATGTAGATGAGCGTGAAGTTGTTGAAGTTGAAGGCGAACGACGAGATGAGCAGCGGCGCGGTCGCGATGAGCAGGAGCGGCAGCGTGATCGCCCGCCACGTCCGCCAGCGCCCGGCGCCGTCGATCTTGGCCGCCTCCATGACGTCCCCGGGCAGCGACTGCAGCGCGCCCGTGCAGATGAGGAACATGTAGGGGAAGCCGAGCCACAGGTTCACGCCGAGGACCGAGAGCTTCGCGAGCCACGGGTCGGTGAGCCACGGGATGTGCGCGCCCCCGAGGATCACCTCGTTGACGAACCCGAACCGCGTGTTGAGCAGACCGGACCACAGCAGCGCGGCGAGGAACCCCGGGATCGCGTACGGCAGGATCATGAGCGTGCGGTACACCTTGCGCCCGCGCATCCGCGTGTCGTTGAAGACGATCGCGAGGAAGAGGCCGAGCAGGAACGTCGTGACGACCGAGCCGATAGCGAAGACGAACGTCCACACGAGGATCTTGACGAACGGCTGCGCGTAGCGGGCGTCGGAGAACGCGGTGACGAAGTTGTCGAAGCCGACGGGCACGCGCCACCCGACCGCGAGCGTCGACCCGTCGGGTGCCTCGAACTGGCCCTCGTCGTTCGGCGTGTACACGGTGCCGGTCGTGGTGTCGGTCATGGTGTCCGCCGCGGCGTCCCACTCGAGCGCCGAGGTGTAGACGTAGCCGGTCCGCGCGTCCGTGGTGCGGATCGAGCCGTCCTCCGGGTCGTCCGAGACCGGCACGCGGAGCTCGGTGACCTCGGCCTGGCGCTGGAGCACCTGGTCGCGGGGCAGCACGGTGAAGCCGGGGACGTCGGTCGCGCGCCCGTCCTCGACCGTCGCGCCGTCCACGACGACGAGCGGCCGGTCGGCCGTGCCGGCCTCGACGTCGCCGTCCTCGGTGACGACCGCGAAGCCCAGCGCGTCGCCGTCCTCGACCACGGTCAGGGCGGACGAGGGAGAGCCCTCGACGCGGCGCTCGTTCTGGATCAGCAGCGCGGAGACCGCCTGCTCCTTGGTCGCGTTGTGCCCGGTGCCGTAGTTGGTGAAGGCGACGTACCCGGTGTAGCCGACCACGAAGATCTGGTAGACGAGGAGGAAGAGCAGCCCCGGAAGGATGTACTTGAGCGGCAGCGCGCGCTTCGAGAAGTACACCCAGTTCGCGACGACGAGCATCGCCAGGGACGCCGCGAGGATCCCGTACGAGCCCTCGGTCCACGCGGACCAGACCACGTACACGCCGAGCGCGTCCACGACGGCCATGAGCGCGAGCTTGACGAAGAACCCGGGGCTGTAGTCACGCGCGTGCGAGGCGTCCGCCCCGCGCAGCCCGCGGGCGCGCCGAGGCGGCGGGCCGTCGGTTCCGGGCGAGCCGACTCCCGCGTCGGCCGTGGTCTGTGGGGCGGACATCGTGGTGCCTCCGAGGTCGTCGGACGCGGTTCGTCCCGCGTCTTCCCGAGTGTCGTCGTGCTGCGTCGCAGCAGGTGCCGGGCCGGTGGTGCCGACGCGCCGCCGCGGGGGGGCGGGGGGAGCGGGGCCCCCCCCCCCGCCCCGGGCCCCCGGAAGGGTAGGAAGGCGCCCGGGAGTTTGGGGGTAAAAAATTAAACGGAGGGG
>NZ_JBHVMH010000007.1:57830-172433 GCF_042797035.1 Cellulosimicrobium sp. NPDC057862 | reverse complement strand
CACCTGGGTGGACCCCGGGTTTGCGCCCCGTGCCTCCCCGATTTGTGATTTGCGGGCGCCCCCCCGGGCCGGGGCTGGGGGGCCCCGGTCGCCGTCGCGGTGCGCAGGACGTCCTGCGCACCGCGACGGCGACCGGGACCCGGTCAGGAGTCGATCGCGCCCTGGATGTCGGCGATCATCTTGTCCCAGGTCGGGACGGGGTCGGCACCGCTGACGATCGCGGCCTCCGTGACGCCCCAGAAGCTCCAGACGGACGCCATCTCGGGGATCGAGGGCATCGGCACGGCCTCGGCACCGACGGCCCGGAAGCCCGCGACGATCGGGTCGCCCGCCGAGGCGGAGTCAGCCGCGACCGTCAGCGCCGGCGGACGGTTGCCGGCCTGGTAGAGGGCGAGCTGCGCCTCCTCCGTGGACAGGAAGTTCACGAGGAAGTCGTTCGCGACGATCGCGTTCTTGCTCTCGGCGCTGAGGTAGAAGCCCTGGACGCCGACGAACGGCTGGGCGGGCTGCCCGCCCGCGGTCGGGATCGGGTCGATCGACAGGTCCATGCCCTCGAACGAGTCGATCATCCACGGGCCGCCGACGATGAACGGGGACTGGCCGTTCTTGAACGCCTCGACGGCGATGTCGTACGTGGTGTCCTGGCTGAGCACACCGGCCGCGCCCTGCGCGCCGAGCCACTGTGCGAACGCCTGGCCCTCGGGGCCGCCCATCGCGAGCTCGGACGAGTAGCTACCGTCCTCGTTCTGCGTGAAGACCGGGGCGCCGAACGACGTCTGGAACGGGTAGTGGGTGTACGGGTCACCCTTGTCACCGTCGGACTGGACCAGGATCGGGAACTGCGTCCCCGCGGCCTGGCCGGCGGCGACGGCCTCGTCCCACGTGGCGGGCGCCTCCGGCGCGAGAGCGGTGTTGCGGATCAGGGCGATGTTCTCGATCGCGTAGGGCAGGCCGTAGACCTGGCCGTCCTGCGTGAACGCCTGGATCGAGACCTCCTCGAACTCGGCCGCCTTGTCGCCGAGCTCGAGCGGGGCCACGACGCCGTTCGTCGTGAGCTCACCGAGCCAGTCGTGCGCGCCGACCGTGATGTCGGGGCCCTCGCCCGTCGGGACCTGCGCGAGGAAGTCCGCGCGGATGTCCTCGAAGTTCTTGAGGACGACCTCGACGGTCGTGCCCGTCTCGGTCTCGAAGGACTGCGCTGCCGCGGTCACGGCGTCCTGGCGGGTCTCGTCGACCCAGACGGTGAGCGAGCCGCCGGCGGAGGTGTCCTCGGCGCTCGGCTCGTCGGTGCTCTCGTCTCCCGAGCCGCCGGACGAGCAGGCGGCCAGCGCCAACGTCGTGGTCAGCGCGGCGGCAAGAAGGATGCTCCGTCGCATCAGTGGTCACTCCCAGCATGTTGCAGTGCGGTGGCGGCCGACGTCGGTTCGCACCGACCGTGGGCCCTGATGCGACGACGGTAGAGCGCGAGGTGGCACGGATGCAAGTCGTTGCGGTAACTTTCATGCAACGCTTTGCAGGGCGCCGTCCGGCGCCCGCCCGCCTCCCCCGGCCGACGGGTCCGCGTGCCTCCGTACGGAGATTCGTGGCTCGCCGGTCGGACGACCAGGACGAGGAGGTCCGGTGTCCCCTACGCTTCCCCATGTGCGCACCCGTCTCAGCGATCTCGCCGCCCAGGCCGGCGTCTCCACCGCGACGGTCTCGCGCGTCCTCAACGGGAAGCCCGGCGTCGCGAGCGAGACCCGCCAGGCGGTCCTCGCCGCGCTCGACGTGCTGGGCTACGAACGCCCCTCGACGCTGCGCACCCGATCGGCCGGACTCGTCGGCCTCGTCGTCCCCGAGCTGACGAACCCCGTCTTCCCCGCGTTCGCCCAGACGATCGAGTCGCTCCTGTCGGAGCACGGGTACACGCCGCTGCTGTGCACGCAGTCGCCCGGCGGCACGACCGAGGACGACTACGTCGACATGCTCATGGACCACGCGGTCGACGGCATCGTCTTCGTCTCCGGACTGCACGCCGACACCCAGGCGAGCCACGAGCGCTACGAGCGACTGCGCAGCCGCGGCATCCCGATCGTGCTGGTGAACGGCTTCGCCGAGGGCATCGACGCACCGTTCGTCTCGCCCGACGACGTCGCGAGCGTCGAGCTGTCGGTGCGCCACCTCGTCTCGCTCGGCCACCGCAGCATCGGGCTCGCGATCGGGCCCGACCGGTTCGTCCCCGCCCAGCGCAAGCTCGCGAGCTTCGCCGAGTCGCTCGTGCGGCACGGGCTCGTGGCCGACGAGTCCGAGGCGGCGCAGCACGTCGTCGTCACCCTGTACACCGTCGAGGGCGGCCAGGCGGCGGGCGGCGAGCTCATCGACGCGGGCCACACCGCGATCGTCTGCGGTTCCGACCTCATGGCGCTCGGCGCGATCCGCGCCGCGCGCTCGCGAGGGCTGCGCGTGCCGCAGGACGTGTCGGTGCTCGGCTACGACGACTCGCCCCTCATCGCGTTCACCGACCCGCCCCTGACCACGGTGCGCCAACCCGTGAACGCGATGGCCCACGCCGCGGTGAGCGCGCTGCTCACCGAGATCGCGGGCGAGCGCGCTCCGCGCTCCGAGCTGCTGTTCCAGCCGGAGCTCATCGTCCGCGACTCCACGGGCGCCGCCCCGGCGACGGGCGCGCCCACCGCCTGACGGCAGCACGCCGCGGCTGCACGAACGCAGCACGACGCACGCCGCGACATCGGCGACCACCCTCCGGACCCCCGGAAGGAGACCCGTCGCCCCGCCACCGCAAGCGCTTACACTCGACGGAGGGTCGGCGTCACCCCCGCTCCGCCTGCCGAGTGATCCCCCCGAAGAACCCCGACACCACGCACGTGAGGACCGACAGCTCGATGACTCGTATCGATTCGACGCCGACCACCAGCAGCACCGCGACGGCCACCGCGCCCGCGCCGTTCAGCACCGGGGCGCTCGTGCACACCGGCCCGGGCGAGGCGCCCGAGTGGTGGCGCGACGCCGTGATCTACCAGGTCTACCCGCGCTCGTTCGCGGACGGCGACGGCGACGGCGTCGGCGACCTGCCCGGCATCACGTCCAGGCTCGACCACCTGGCCGAGCTCGGGGTCGACGCCGTGTGGCTGAGCCCGTTCTACCGCTCGCCCCAGAAGGACGCCGGCTACGACGTCGCCGACTACCGCGACGTCGACCCGCTGTTCGGCACGCTCGCCGACTTCGACGAGCTGCTCGCCCAGGCGCACGCGCGCGGCATCCGCATCGTCGTGGACCTCGTACCGAACCACACCTCCGACCAGCACGCGTGGTTCCAGGCGGCGCTGGCCGCCCCCGAGGGCTCGGTCGAGCGCGCCCGCTACGTCTTCCGCGAGGGCGAGGGCGAGCACGGCGAGCTGCCCCCGAACAACTGGCAGTCGATCTTCGGCGGCCCCGCGTGGACCCGCGTCACCGCGGGCCCCGACGCCCGCCCGGTCACCGGGGCCGAGGGCGAGACGCCCGGCCAGTGGTACCTGCACCTGTTCGACTCCACGCAGCCCGACCTCGCGTGGGAGAACCCCGAGGTCCGCGAGGAGTTCGAGCAGGTCCTGCGGTTCTGGCTCGACAAGGGCGTGGACGGGTTCCGCGTCGACGTGGCGCACGGCATGATCAAGGCCGACGGCCTGCCCGACTGGGACGGCACGGTGTCCATGGTGGAGGGCACCGAGGCCGCCGACGGCGACGAGGAGGAGACCGACCCGGGTGCGCCCGAGGACGGCTCGACGGGCGCCGGCAACTCGGGCCCGATGTTCGACCAGGACGGCGTGCACGAGATCTACCGCGCGTGGCACCGCGTCCTCGCCGAGTACGACGGCGACCGCGCGCTCGTCGCCGAGGCCTGGGTCGAGCCGCTCTCGCGGCTCGCACGCTACGTGCGCCCGGACGAGATGCACCAGGCGTTCAACTTCTCCTTCCTCACGACCGCCTGGTCCGCGGCGCCGCTGCGCACCGTGATCGCGGCGTCGCTGCGCGCGAACGACGAGGTCGGCGCGCCCACGACGTGGGTCCTGTCGAACCACGACGTCGTGCGCCACGCCTCGCGCCTCGGCCTCGCGGACCCCGGTCTGCGCCCCAACGGGATCTTCGCGCACGACCCGCAGCCCGACGAGGAGCTCGGCCTGCGCCGCGCACGCGCCGCGTCGCTGCTCATGCTCGGCCTCCCCGGGTCGTCGTACCTCTACCAGGGCGAGGAGCTGGGCCTGCCCGAGCACACCGCTCTGCCCGACGACGTGCGCGAGGACCCCGCGTTCTTCCGCACCCAGGGCGCCGAGGCCGGCCGCGACGGCTGCCGCATCCCGCTCCCGTGGCACGCGGACGCCGACGGCTTCGGCTTCGGACCGTCCGGGAAGACGTGGCTCCCCCAGCCCGCGTCCTACGCGCGGTACGCCGCCAACGTGCAGCGCGGCGTCGAGGGCTCGACGTACGAGACCTACCGCACCGCGCTCGCGACGCGCCGCGCGGAGCGCCTCGGGTCGGGCACGCTCGCGTGGGTCGAGGACCACGCCGGCTCGGCGGACGTCGTCGCGCTGCGCAACCGCGACGTCGTGGTGCTGGCCAACCTCGGCACGGAGCCCGTCGTGCTGCCGCGCGGCACGGAGGTCCTCGTGGCGTCGGGGCCCGTGCTCACCGACCGGTCGGCCGACCCGCAGGTCCGCGTCCCGTCCGACACGACGGTCTGGCTGCGCGCGCGCTGACCTGCGCGCTCGGCGGAACCGACACAGGGCGGCGACGCCCGCCGGGTACGGCCGGGGTCCCCAGGGGCCCCGGCCGTCCTCATGCCCGCAGCGCGGACTCGAACGCGGCCCGGACGACCTCGGCGGTGAACGCCGCGTCGTCGCCGTAGGCGGACGTGGAGCACACCACGACGCCCGGGCCGACGGCCGCCACGCGCTCGTCGTCCCCCAGCAGACCCGATCGGTCCGGCGACCGCGGGACCGCGCGGGGAGGCACGTCGTCGCCCGGGACGACGAGCCCGAGCGCATCGCGGAACCAGAGCAGGAGGTCGAGGTCGTGACCGTCCGTCATGGACAGACGCCACGACGGCTCGCCCGCCCGCCGCATCGCCGCGTCCCCCGCTCGCCCGCCGGACCGCCGTCAGCCGCCGGAGACGCTCAGCTCGGCCTCGCGCAGGCGCTCCTCGTGCTCGGCGTCGAGCTCGCGCGAGTCGAGCCACCCGTAGGGCAGGTGCGGCGTCTTGGGCGACCCGGCCCGACCACGCTGCCCCTCGGCGGCCTCGCCGGGGTACGGGGCGTCCTGGTCGAGCGCGTCGAGGTGCCCGCGCAGCTCGTCGAGCGTCGAGACCATCGCGAGGGCGCGGCGTGCGTCACCGCCGACCGCGTAGCCCTTGAGGTACCAGGCCATGTGCTTGCGCAGGTCGCGCATGCCCTTGCCCTCGTCGCCGTCGAAGTACTCGATCATGAGCTCGCCGTGGCGGTAGATCGTGTCGGCCACCTCGCGCAGCCCGGGGCGCACGCGCTCGGACCGGCCCGCGAACGCGGCGGCGAGATCGGCGAACAGCCACGGCCGCCCCTGGCAGCCGCGCCCTACGACGACGCCGTCGCAGCCGGTCTCCTGGACCATCCGCACGGCGTCCTCGGCGGACCAGATGTCGCCGTTGCCGAGCACCGGGACGCTCGTGACCGTCTCCTTGAGGCGCGCGATCGCGGTCCAGTCCGCAGTGCCGGAGTAGTGCTCGGCGGCGGTGCGCGCGTGCAGCGAGACCGCGGCGACGCCCAGGCCCTCCGCGATCTTGCCTGCCTCGAGGTAGGTGAGGTGGTCGTCGTCGATGCCCTTGCGCATCTTCACGGTCACCGGCACGCCGTAGGGGCGCGCCGCCTCGACGGCACCCCGCACGATCGCGGTGAAGAGGTCCCGCTTCCAGGGCAGCGCCGCTCCCCCGCCCTTGCGCGTCACCTTGGGGACCGGGCAGCCGAAGTTGAGGTCGACGTGGTCGGCGCGGTCCTCGGCGACGATGATCCGCACGGCCTCACGGACGGTGGCCGGGTCGACGCCGTACACCTGCGCGGACCGCGGCGTCTCGTCCGCGCCGAACGTCACGATGCGCAGCGCCTCGGTGTTGCGCTCGACGAGAGCGCGGCTCGTCACCATCTCGGCCACGTAGAGACCGGGGTCGTCTCCGCCGCTCGCGCCGGCCTCGCGGCACAGCGTACGGAAGGCGCGGTTCGTGACGCCCGCCATCGGGGCGAGCACGACCGGGGTGTCGACGACGATCGGGCCGATCCGCAACGGCGCGAGCAGCGGACCCGTGCCGGCGGAAGCCGTGCCGGGGCCGGCGGTCGTCGTGCTGAGGAGGGAGGCTGGAGCAGTCACGCGCTCCATTGTCCCATCCGGCGCAGGATCACCCGCGAGAGGCGTTCGACGAGCGAGCAGAGGCCGGTCGTGGCAGTGTTGAGGAGGTCCGGCAATACAGGCCGGACATGGACGAAAGGGACGACATGCCTCTCTGGCTCATCCTGGTCATCGTCGGCGCCGTGCTGCTCATCCTCGGCGTCGCCATCGAGGCCGCGAAGGTCCTCATCTGGATCGGCATCATCGTGCTGGTCGTGAGCCTCGTGATCGGCCTGCTCAACCGGGCGAAGGGGGCGGCCCGCTAGCGCGAGGCCGCAGGGGGCGACGCGTCCCGAACGACGCGACGGAGGGGCGGGACCGCAACGGTCCCGCCCCTCCTGCGTGCCCGGCGCGCGGCCCCGGGGGCGCGCGCTCGGGCTGACGGTCAGGCGCCGAGCAGGTGCCCGGCCAGGTACTCGGTGACCTTGTCGAGCGCGACGCGCTCCTGGGCCATCGAGTCACGGTGCCGGATCGTCACGGCCTGGTCGTCGAGCGTGTCGAAGTCGACCGTGATGCAGAACGGCGTGCCGATCTCGTCCTGGCGGCGGTACCGGCGGCCGATGGCGCCGGCGTCGTCGAAGTCCACGTTCCAGTACTTCCGGAGCTCCGTCGCGAGGTCCTTGGCCTTGGGCGAGAGCTGCTCGTTGCGGCTCAGCGGCAGCACGGCGGCCTTGACCGGCGCGAGGCGGTGGTCGAGGCGCAGGACCGTGCGCGTGTCCACGCCGCCCTTCGCGTTGGGGGCCTCGTCCTCGGTGTACGCCTCGACGAGGAACGCCATGAGCGAGCGCGTGAGGCCGGCGGCCGGCTCGATGACGTAGGGGACCCAGCGCTCGTTCTTCGTCTGGTCGAAGTACGACAGGTCCTTGCCCGAGTGCTCCGCGTGCGTCTTGAGGTCGAAGTCCGTGCGGTTCGCGATGCCCTCGAGCTCGCCCCACTCCGAGCCGGAGAAGCCGAAGCGGTACTCGATGTCGACCGTACGGGTCGAGTAGTGCGACAGCTTCTCCTGCGGGTGCTCGTACTGGCGCAGGTTGTCGCGCGCGATGCCCAGGTCGACGTACCAGTCGGTGCGCGTGTCGATCCAGTACTGGTGCCACTCGGCGTCCGTGCCCGGCTCGACGAAGAACTCCATCTCCATCTGCTCGAACTCGCGCGTGCGGAAGATGAAGTTGCCGGGCGTGATCTCGTTGCGGAACGACTTGCCGATCTGGCCGATGCCGAACGGGGGCTTCTTGCGGCTCGCGCCCATGACGTTGGCGAAGTTCACGAAGATGCCCTGCGCGGTCTCGGGCCGGAGGTAGTGAAGACCGGACTCGTCCTCGACGGGGCCGAGGTGGGTCTTGAGCATCATGTTGAAGTCGCGCGGCTCGGTCCACTGCCCGCGGGTGCCGCAGTTCGGGCACACGATCTCGGCGAGGCCGCCCTCGGGCGCGCGGCCCTTCTTCTCCTCGAACTCCTCGATCATCTGGTCCTCGCGGAACCGCTTGTGGCAGTGCAGGCACTCCGTGAGCGGGTCGGTGAAGACGCCGACGTGGCCCGAGGCGACCCAGACCTGGCGCGGGAGGATGACGGAGGAGTCGAGGCCCACGACGTCGTCGCGGCTGGTGACCATCGCACGCCACCACTGCTTCTTGATGTTCTCCTTGAGCTCGGTGCCGAGCGGCCCGTAGTCCCAGGCGGAGCGGGTACCGCCGTAGATCTCGCCCGAGGGGAAGACGAACCCGCGCCGCTTGGCGAGGGAGACGACGGCGTCGAGACGGGCGGTGGGTGAGGGCGCTGCGGCCACGGACATCACTCCTGGTGCTCACGGCCCCGCACGTGGCTCGTGGGGGCTGGACGGGTGGGCGACGCCCGCACGGGCGCCGACCGACCAGCGTACCCGGCCGTGACCCGCCTCACCGGGAACGGTTTTGACATTCATTCTCAAGAAGGCGGAGACTGGAGCCATGCACCGCTCCCCCGTCCGGCGCCGTCGCGCCCTCGTCACCACCGCCGCCCTCGCCACGGCCGCGCTCGTCGCGGCGTGCTCCCCCGGGGACGGCGGCTCCGGAGGGAGCAGCGACGACGGGCGGTTCCAGGTGCTCGCGTCGTTCTACCCGCTCCAGTACGTCGTCGAGCAGGTCGGCGGCGAGCACGTCGACGTCTCCAACCTCACCCCGCCCGCGGCCGAGCCGCACGACCTCGAGCTCGCGCCCGCCCAGGTGCGCGCGATCGGCGACGCCGACCTCGTCGTCTACCTCTCGGGCTTCCAGCCCGCGGTCGACGAGGGCATCGAGCAGCGCGCACCCGAGCACGTGGTCGACGCCGCCGCGTCCGCCGGGCTCGAGGAGCACCCCGGCGGCGAGGGCGAGCACGCGGACGAGAGCGCGGAGGAGCACGCAGAGCACGCGGACGAGTCCGGCGACGGCCACGACCACGGCGCGACCGACCCGCACTTCTGGCTCGACCCGACGCGCCTCGCCGCCGTCGGCGACGCCGTCGCGGAAGAGCTCTCCGCGATCGACCCCGACCACGCGGACGACTACGCCGCCGGCGCCGCGGCGCTCACCGCGGACCTTGACGACCTCGACACCGAGTTCTCCGAGGCGCTCGCGCCCTGCGCGGGCGCGACGCTGGTCACGTCGCACGAGGCGTTCGGGTACCTGGCGGAGCGCTACGACCTCCACCAGGTGGGCATCTCGGGCATCGACCCCGAGGCCGAGCCGTCACCCGCGCGCCTGCGCGAGGTGGGCGAGGTCGTCCGCGAGAACGGCGTGACCACGCTCTTCTTCGAGACGCTCGTCAGCCCCAAGGTGACCCAGACGCTCGCCGACGACCTCGGCGTGCAGACCGCTCTGCTCGACCCGATCGAGAGCCTCGCGGAGGGTGCGACGGACTACCGTGAGGTCATGGAGTCCAACCTCGAGGCGCTCACCTCCGGCCTCGCCTGCTCATGACGGGCGCAGCGGAGCTCGTCGCCGCCCGCGACGTCCACGTGACCCTCGGCGGGAGCGAGATCCTGCGCGGGATCGACCTGACCGTCGGCACCGGTGAGGTCGTCGCGGTCCTCGGCGCCAACGGGTCGGGCAAGTCGACGCTCGTGCGGGCTCTCGTCGGGATCGTCCCGCTGTCCCGCGGCTCCGTCGACCTGTTCGGTGCACCGCTCGGTCCCCGGCTGCCCTGGCAGCGGCTCGGGTACGTGCCGCAGCGCGTCGCCGCGCCGTCGGGCATGCCCTCCACCGCGTCCGAGGTCGTCGCCTCCGGCCTCCTCGGTGGCGGCCGCCTCCGGCTCCCCCGCGGCTGGCGGGCGCGCACGGTCGAGGCGCTCGACCTCGTGGGGCTCGCCGACCGCGCGGACGACTCCACCGCCGAGCTGTCGGGCGGCCAGCAGCAGCGCGTGCTCATCGCGCGCGCCCTGGTCCGCCGGCCCGACCTCCTCGTCCTCGACGAGCCGGTCGCCGGCGTGGACAAGCCCAGCCAGGAGGCGTTCGCCGCGACCATGACGCGGCTCGTCGGCGACGGGCTCACCGTGCTCGTCGTCCTCCACGAGCTCGGGGCGCTCGCCCCGCTCATCGAGCGCGCCGTCGTGCTGCGGCACGGCCGCGTCGTGCACGACGGCGCCCCGCCCCGCGCGTCGTCGACCCACGCCGGCGCCACGCACCAGCACCTGCACCCGCACGAGCCCGCGGACACCGACAACCGCTCCGGCGGTCCCGAGACCGGGCTCACCGACACGCTGAACCCCGACCTCGCCGCGGGCCACGCACCCAGGACGGCCTCATGACCACGTTGTTCTCCGAGATCTCCTTGATGCTCACCGACCCGCTCATGCAGCGCGCCCTCCTCGCCGCGCTCCTCGTCGGTGTCAGCGCGCCCGTCGTGGGCACCTACCTCGTGCAGCGCAAGCTCTCGCTCCTCGGCGACGGCATCGGGCACGTCGCCCTCACCGGCGTCGCGCTCGGCTGGCTCGTCGGGGCGGCGATGGGCGTCGTCCCGAACGACGCGCTCGCGATCCCGGGGGCGGTCGTCGCGGCGGTGCTCGGCGCCGTCGCGATCGAGGTCGTGCGCGAGCGCGGCCGGACGAGCGGCGACCTCGCGCTCGCGCTCCTCTTCTACGGCGGCATCGCGGGCGGCGTGCTGCTCATCGGCCTCGCGGGCGGCTCGTCCGGGAGCCTCATGCAGTACCTGTTCGGCTCGATCTCGACCGTCACGTCGTCGGACCTCGTCCTCACCATCGTGCTCAGCGCCGTGATCCTGCTCGTCGGGGTCGGGCTGCGCGCAGCCCTGTTCTCCGTGAGCCACGACGAAGAGTTCGCGCGCGCGTCGGGCCTGCCCGTGCGGACGCTCAACATCGCGGTCGCGGTCGTCGCCGCGCTCACGGTGACGGTGTCGATGCGGGTCGTCGGGCTGCTGCTCGTGAGCGCGCTGATGATCGTGCCCGTCGCGGTCGCGCAGCTCGTCACGCGCTCGTTCCGCCGGACGATGCTCGTCGCGTCGGTCGTCGGCGTGGTCGTGTGCGTCGTGGGGCTGTCCTTCACGTACTGGAACAACGTCTCCCCGGGCGCGACCATCGTGGTCCTCGCGATCGCGACCTACCTCCTCGTCGCCGTCCTGCGGCCGCTGTGGGTCCGGCGACGCCCGCGCGTGGCGCGTGACCCGCACCCGGACATCCCCGACGACGTCGAGCTCGACCTCGTACCCTCGGGGGCGTCGACCCGCACACCCGGAGGTGACACGTGCAGCGCATGACCCGGCAGCGCGCCGCCGTCTCGGACGCGCTGGAGGACCTCGACGACTTCCGCAGCGCCCAGCAGCTCCACGAGATCCTGCGCACGCGCGGGGACAACGTCGGCCTCGCCACGGTCTACCGCACGCTCCAGAGCCTCGCGGACGGCGGCGACGTCGACGTGCTGCGCACCGAGGAGGGCGAGAACCTCTACCGCCGGTGCGAGCGCCGCGAGCACCACCACCACCTCGTGTGCCGCACCTGCGGCCGCACGGTCGAGATCGACGGCCCGACCGTCGAGGCGTGGGCCAACCAGGTGGGTACGTCGCACGGGTTCGTCGACATCCAGCACACGATCGAGCTGTTCGGCACGTGCGCGGGGTGCGCCCGCGCCTCCGCGCGGGACTGAGCCGTGCCCGACGCGCTGGACGGCGCCCCGTTCGCCGCGCTGTTCGGGTTCTTCTTCGCGATCGCGTTCGTCCGGACGCAGGCGACGTACTGGATCGCGCGGCTCGTCACGACGTGGACGCTCGACCGCACCCGCCCCGTGAAGCCCTGGGTCGCGCGCGTCCACGCCTGGCTGTCCGGACGCTCGGCGGCGCGCGGGATCGAGACGGTCCGCCGGTGGGGCGTCCTCGCCGTCCCCGTGTCCTTCCTCGCGACCGGGACCAAGACGGTCGTCAACGCCGCCGCGGGCGTCGTCCGGATGCCGTTCGGCCGCTACCTCGCCGCGATGACGCTCGGGTGCGCGATCCACGCGACCATCTACGCGACCGTCGGCTGGGCCGTGTGGACCGCCGCCTTCGCTGCGGCGACCGGGTCGCCGTGGGGCGTCGCGGCGCTGGTCCTGCTCGTCCTCGCCGCGGTCGTCGGGGTGGTCGTCATGGTTCGACGCCGCGGCGCCCGAGGGTCCGTCGCCGCGGCCGGCTCGACGGCCGCCCTCGACGGGAACCCCCTCGCCCTCGACACCGACGCCCGCGTCCAGGACGCACGGGACGCGCCGCGCCTCGACCGATGAGATGACGCGCGCCCGACCGTCCGAACGTGCATGACCACGTTCCTCCTGCTGCCCGGCGCCGGCGGCGACCCCGCGTACTGGGACCTGCTCGCGCCGGAGCTCGTCCGGCTCGGCCACCTGCCGGTGCCCGTCGACCTGCCCCAGCACGACGAGGCCTACGGCTGGGCGGACCTCACCGACGTCGCCGTCGCGGCCCTGCACCGCTCCCTGCACCGCGCTGCCGGTCCCGCCGAGCGGGACGACCTCGTCGTCGTCGCCCAGTCCATGGGCGCGTACGTGGGACCGCTCGTGTGCGAGCGCGAGGGGGTGAGTCTGCTCGTGCTCCTCAACCCCATGATCCCGCTGCCGGGCGAGACGGGTGCCGACTGGTGGCGTGCCACCGACCACGCCGCGCGGCGCGCGGCGACCGGGCTCGGGCCGTTCGACCCCGTGGACGACTTCCTCCACGACGTGCCCGACGACGTCGCCGCCGTCGTGCAGCGCAGCGACCGGCAGCCGTCCGAGCGTTCCTTCGCCGAGCCGTGGCCGGCGCGCGCCTGGCCGGCCGTGCCGACGGTCGTGCTCCAGGGCGACGACGACCGGCTCTTCCCGGTGCCCTTCCAGCGCGCCGTCGCCCGCGAGCGCCTCGGCGCCGAGGTCGAGACGCTCCCCGGCGGCCACCTCGTGGCGCTCAGCCGGCCGGTCGAGCTCGCCTCGCGGCTCGACGCGCTCGTCCGCTGACGGCGCGTCCCGGGCGGGCCGGGGTCGGCCCGGGGCGGAGCTGTCGCGGCGCTTCGCCGGACCGCGGCTCAGCCGGTCGTCGTCGCCGAGCTGTCGGCAGCGCCCACGCAGAACTGGTTGCCCTGCGGGTCCGCGAGCACGGCCCAGCGGTAGCCCGGCATCGTGTGCTCGGCGACGAACGTCGCGCCGTCGGCCACGAGAGCAGCGACGTCGGCCTCGCGGTCGGACGTCCCGAGGTCCAGGTGCAGCCGGTTCTTGCCGGGCGTCGGGTCCTCGACGCGCTGGAAGCCGAGGACCGGGGCGGTCACTCCCTCCCCCGGCACGACCTCGAGGAACCACCCGTCCGACTCGTCGACGACCCTCCCGCCGAGCTGACGTGCCCACCACTGCGCGAGCGGACGGGGGTCGGTGGAGTCCGCGGTCACCATGCCGATGCTCAGAGCCATGGCGCGCACGCTACCGGCCGCCGCCCACGCCGTCCCCCGCACGGCAGGACCTCGACCTCAGGCGGTGCCGCCCACCGCGTCGACCGCGCCGCCGTAGCGGCGGTCGCGGCGCGCGTACTCCTCGACCGCGCGCCACAGCGACCGACGGTCGACGTCCGGCCACGGCTCCGGCAGGAACACGAGCTCCGCGTACGCGGCCTGCCAGATCATGAAGTTGGACGTGCGCTGCTCGCCCGAGCTGCGCAGGAACAGGTCCACGTCCGGGAGGTCGGGCTCGTCGAGGTGCTGCTGGATCGTTCGCTCCGTCACCTTGCCCGGGTCGAGCCGCCCGGCGGCGACCTCGCGCGCGATGGCGGCCGCGGCGTCGGCGATCTCCGCACGCCCCCCGTAGTTGACGCACATCGTCAGGGTGCACACGTCGTTGTTCTTCGTCTGCTCCTCCGCGATCTCGAGCTCCTTGATCACGGACGTCCACAGCCGCGGCCGGCGACCCGCCCACCGCACGCGCACGCCCCACGAGCCCATCTCGTCACGACGGCGCCGGATGACGTCGCGGTTGAAGCCCATGAGGAAGCGGACCTCCTCGGGCGAGCGCTTCCAGTTCTCGGTCGAGAACGCGTACGCCGACACGTGCTTGACACCGATCTCGATCGCTCCCGCGACGACGTCGAGCAGCGCGGCCTCGCCCGCCTCGTGGCCGGCGGTGCGGGGCAGCCCGCGCGCGTTGGCCCAGCGACCGTTGCCGTCCATGACGACGGCCACGTGGTTCGGCACGAACTGCGCCGGGATCGACGGTGCCCGCTCGCCGCTCGGGTGCGGGAAGGGCGGGGCGTAGGTCCGCTTCGCCATCAGGCGTCCGCCCCGGTGCCGGGGCGGTTCACGGGGACGCCGACCGGTCCGGCGGGCGGGGCGACGGGCGCGTCCCGCTCGACCATGCGCAGTGATCGCAACGTTCTCTCCAGGTGGTATTGGCTGTACGCGGCCACGAGGCCGCTCGCTTCCTTGCGGTGCCGGGCGTCCGACGCGTCGGCGGTCTCCCACTCCCCCGCGAGCAGCGCGGCGAGCAGGGCGAAGGTCTGGGGGGCGGGCGCCGTCGCACCGGGCGGGCGGCAGCGCGAGCACACGGCGCCGCCCTGCGCGACGGCGAACGCGTGGTGCGGGCCCGGCTCGCCGCAGCGCGCGCAGTCGACGAACGACGGCGCCCAGCCCGCGACCGCCAGCGCCCGCAGGAGGTAGGAGTCCAGGACGAGGCCCGGCGCGTGCGCCTGCTCGGACAGCGCCCGGAGCGCCCCCGCGAGCAGCCAGTACTGCTGCACCGCCGGCTCCCGCTCGTCCGCGACGAGCCGCTCCGCCGTCTCCAGCATCGCCGCGCCCGCCGTGTACAGGCCGTAGTCCTCGCAGATCCGCCGCGCGTACGGGCCGATCGTCTCCGCCTGCGTCACCGTGTCCAGCGAACGGCCCGCGTAGAGCTGGACGTCGACGACCATGAACGGTTCCAGCCGCGCCCCGAACCGGGACGACGTGCGCCGCACGCCCTTGCCCACGGCGCGCACCTTGCCGTGCTCGCGCGTGAGGAGGGTGACGATACGGTCCGCCTCGCCCAGCTTCTGGGCGCGCAGCACGATCGCGTCGTCTCGGTACAGCACCACGCCCCCATTGTCCGTCATGCCACCCACGCCACGTGCCGACCCGCAGCGGAACCCCGGTCACGAGACGCGAGAAGCTGCCCCTCCCCGCCACCCGCGGGGGGCCACTTCTCGCTTCTCGTCAGCACGACGCAGCCCCCGCCCGACAGGTCGGGCGGGGGCTGCGTCACGCGTCAGGAGGCGGCGCGCTCCGCACGGTTGACGGCGGACACGATGGCCTTGAGCGAGGCGGTCGTGATCGACGGGTCGATCCCGACGCCCCACAGGACGTCGTCGCCCACCTGGCACTCGACGTAGGCCGCGGCGAGCGCGTCGCCGCCCTCGGACAGGGCGTGCTCGGCGTAGTCGAGGACGCGGACGTCGACGCCCACCTGGGCGACCGCGTCCACGAAGGCGGCGACGGGGCCGTTGCCGGTGCCCTCGAGCGTGAGCTGCTCACCGCGGTCGACGACGTCGACACTCAGCGTGTCCGGCCCGTCCTCGCTCGACGACGCGCGCGTGGAGCGCAGCTTGAGGCGGCCCCACGGCTCCAGGCCGGAGTCGGCCTCGACCGGCAGGTACTCGTCGGAGAAGATCCGCCAGATGTCGTCGCCCGTGACCTCGGTGCCCTGCTGGTCGGTGTGGTGCTGCACCGCCTGGCTGAACTCGATCTGGAGGCGCCGCGGCAGGTCGAGGTGGCGCTCCGACTTCAGCAGGTAGGAGATGCCGCCCTTGCCGGACTGCGAGTTGACGCGGATGACGGCCTCGTAGGAGCGGCCCACGTCCTTGGGGTCGATCGGCAGGTAGGGGACGGCCCACACGAGGTCGTCGACCGTCTTGCCCTCGGCCTCCGCGTGGACGGCCATCGCGTCGAAGCCCTTCTTGATGGCGTCCTGGTGCGAGCCGGAGAACGCCGTGAAGACGAGGTCGCCGGCGTAGGGGTGACGCTCGGGCACGCCGAGCTGGTTGCAGTACTCGACGGTGCGGCGCACGTGGTCGATGTCGGAGAAGTCGATCTGCGGGTCGACGCCCTGGCTGAACAGGTTCATGCCCAGCGTCACGAGGCACACGTTGCCGGTGCGCTCGCCGTTGCCGAACAGGCAGCCCTCGATGCGGTCGGCGCCGGCCTGGTACCCCAGCTCGGCGGCCGCGACCGCGGTGCCGCGGTCGTTGTGCGGGTGCAGCGACAGGACGACGTCCTCGCGGTTGTTCAGGTGCCGGTTCATCCACTCGATCGAGTCGGCGTAGACGTTGGGCGTCGCCATCTCGACGGTCGCGGGCAGGTTGATGATGACCTTGCGGTCGGGGCGGGGCTCGAAGACCTCGAGCACCTCGTTGCAGATGCGCGCGGCGAACTCGAGCTCGGTCCCGGTGTACGACTCGGGCGAGTACTCGTAGTAGACCGTCGTCTCCGGGACGGTCTCCTCGAACTTCTTGCACAGCCGTGCGCCGTCGACCGCGATCGCGATGATGCCCTCGGGGTCGGAGCGGAACACGACCTCGCGCTGGAGCACCGACGTCGAGTTGTACAGGTGGACGATCGCCTGCTTGGCGCCCTTGATGGCCTCGTAGGTGCGGGCGATGAGGTGCTCGCGCGACTGCGTCAGGACCTGGATGACGACGTCGTCGGGGATGCGGTCCTCCTCGATGAGCATCCGGACGAAGTCGAAGTCGGTCTGCGAGGCGGACGGGAAGCCGACCTCGATCTCCTTGTAGCCCATCTCGACGAGCAGCTCGAACATGCGCAGCTTGCGCTCCGCGTTCATGGGCTCGATGAGGGCCTGGTTGCCGTCACGCAGGTCGACCGCGCACCAGCGGGGGGCGGTCTCGATGCGCTTGTCGGGCCACGTCCGGTCGGGCACCGACACGTCGATCTGCCGGTGGAACGGCAGGTACTTGTGGATCGGCATGCCCGACGGCTGCTGCGGGTTCGCGTCCGTGACGGTCGGCGTCGAGGAGGGGGCTGAGGCGTTCATCGTGGGTCCTTCGGGTCGTCTGATGGGTGTCAGCCGGCACACCGACCACCGCGACGAGGGACCGGCTAGAGAGCCTCGCCGCGGCAACGAAGGAGGAGCTGCCGCATCAGGTGCACGACGCCCACTGTACTCCCCCGCGATCCGTGCCCCGCGGACGTCCGCTCCTCGGGCACGTCGCACGCGCGCGCCGCGGAGGTCCGGGGCTCGGCCCCGCTCGTCGCCCTCGCACGGCGGCACGACGACGCCCGGCCGCCTCCGAGGGAGGGCGACCGGGCGTCGTCGGTCGGTCAGCGGCGCGAGCGCAGCGCGGCGTCGACGGCGGGGTCGCCGAGGTTGCCGAGCCACTCCAGCAGCGCCGGGTAGGTGGACGGGTTCGCCGCCACCTGGGGGCGCAGGTGCGGCGCGTCCTGGACGATCTGCGCGAGGACCTCGAGCGGCGTGCTCGGGTCGAGCGCCTGGGCGGCCGTGAAGCCCGGGACCTGGGCGGGCGGCGAGTACGACTGCTGCGGCTGCGCCGCGGGCTGCTGCCCGTAGCCGCCGCCGTAGCCCTGCTGCGGCTGCTGCTGGTAGCCCTGCTGGGGGTAGCCCTGCTGGCCGTACCCCTGGTAGCCCTGCGCGGGCGACCCCGCGCCGGGCTGCGCGGCCGGCTGCGGGCCGGTACCCGGCTGCCCCTCCTGGTACGCCGGCATGACGGCGGTCGAGGGGCCCTGGTCGGGGTCCAGCCCCGGGCGCGCCGCGTACCCGCTGCGCTCGGGCTCGACCTGCTGGACCGGGAGGACCTCGGTCGCGTCGCCGCCCGCGGGCGCCCAGCGACCCTGGTCCGGCTGCTGCGCGGCGACCGGACCGGTCTGCGCGGCACCCGGGTACGCCGCACCACCGTGCGGGGTCCCCTCGTAGGACCCGGGGTAGGAACCGGCCGGCGGCTGCGCCGCTGCGGGTCCCGACGGCGCGACGGGCGCCGGACGGACCGGCTTGGGCGCGGGCGGCTGCCAGACGTACGCCTGCGCCGCCTCCCCGGCGGCAGCGGCGGGCACCGGACGGTGCTCGGCGAAGTACGCGCGCACCTCGCGCGGGACGGTCAGGGCGCCGACGACGAGCAGCGGGAGCCCGAAGGCGAGGAGCACGTGCTCGACCCCACCGCCGAGCACGACCCGGTTGGACGTCACGACGAGCAGGACGATGCCCAGCAGGGCGACGACGCCGGCCCCGCCGAGGGCCAGCGGGCGACCCGACGTCGCGTCACGGGCGAGCGAGCGGCGCGCGACGAACGCGACGGCCGCCGCGAGGACGCCCACCACGACGGCGAGCACGACCGGCACGCCGCGAGCGCCGTCGGCCAGCGTGAGCACGGCGCTCACGGCGACGTACCCGGCGACGACGAGAGCGAGGTCGAGGGCGTTCACGGCGACACGCACCCAGGTCTTCACGGGGTCGGCCGCGGTCATCGCCCGGTGCACCGCGGGCGCGGCGGCGATCGCGGCGAGCGCCGGGACGAGCACGAGCCCGAACCGGCCGCCGTGCGTGCTCTCGATCGTGACGAGCCCGTTGTTGCCCGAGCCGAGCACGAACGCCACCGCGAGGATGACGCCCAGCCCGACGAGCGTGAGGCGCGCCGCCTCGGAGCGGCGCCACGTGCCGTACGTCGGCAGCCCGGCGAGCGCGAGGACGAACAGCGCGGAGACGAGCACGAGCAGGACGAAGAGGGCACCACCGAGGCGCGCTCCCGTGACCGTGAGGATGACCGTGAGCAGGACGGTCACCGCCAGGACGGCGGCCCCGACGAGGAGCGCCTGGAGCCAGCGGTTCGTGACCGCGCGGTCCTGGTCCTGCGGTCCGAGCTCGCTCTCGCGCGGCTGCGCCGCGAGGAGCGCGCCCGCGAGCCCGAGCGCGGCCGCGGAGCCGACGCCGCCCCAGCCGTCGCCGAAGTCCCCGCCCCCGACGACGTCGACGACGAGGTACACGCCGACGAGGAGGACGTACGGGGCGTTGGCGAGCAGGCGGACCTTCCGCGTCGTGTGCACGGTCCACGTCGAGGGCAGCACCCCGGTGCGGGCGAGGTACGGCAGCGCGAGGGTGAGCAGGGAGAGGATCGTCAGCAGGACGACCTCGATCTTGTCCGACGCACGGCTCGCGACGTCCCACGGCAGCGCGAGGGACACGAGGAGCAGGAGCGCTGCGACGCCGTCGCGCACGTAGTCGCTCACGGGGATCCCGGCGAAGGGTGAGGCGGTTCCCGACGGGGCGACCGGCTCGGCGGGCGTCTCGCCCGTCCCCGTCGCCTCGCTGCCCTCCTCGCCGACGCCTGCGTGCTCGGCCGTGGAGTCCCCGTCACCCACCGCGGCGCCCTCGGGCACCGTGGTCGGCCCGGCGCCCGCAGCACCGGGCTGCGGGTCCTCGGCCGGCTCTGTCTGGTTGGTCATCGTGCACTCCCTACGCTGTCGCGCCGTGCCGGACGCACGCACGCCGGGCCGACGGGCCCCGACCGTTTCTACCGGTTCATCACGTGCGTCTTCAAGCGCCCACGCGGCGCGGACCTCGATCCGGACCGGCTCAGGAGGCGGCCGTGAGCCAGTCGGCGCCGAGGAGGAAGAGGCGGCCCTCGACAGCGACGACGTGGTACGTGTCCTCGGGCAGGAGCCAGCGCCACTCGACGACGCCGTCGTCGAGCGCGATCGACACGAGCCCCGGTCCGCCGCGGCCGCGCTCGGTGACGTAGAGCGACCTACCGTCCGTGAGCACCGGTCCCGGCCCGTCGTCGTCGAGATCCACGGCCCAGGCCTCCTCGCCCGTGCGCGCGTCGACGCTGCGGTAGGTCGAGTCCGTCTGGACGACGACGCGCCCGTCCACGCGCGCGACCGCGCGGAGTCCGGTCCCCGGCAGCGACCAGAGCTCCGAGCCGGTCGCGGCGTCGACCCCGACGATGCTCCCGAACGTGTTCGTCACGAGCACGCCCGGCGCGGAGCCGTCGGAGAGCGGTGCCTCGAGGACCCGGCCCTCGACCCGGAAGGCCGGCTCGCCCGCCGCCGTGAACACGGTCGCCGTGCCGCGGCCGTACTCGTTGCCCACGTAGCGCCCGTCCTGGAGCCGCACGATCGTCCACACGTCGTCCTCGACCAGGGAGCGCCCGTCCTCGGTGAGCGCGGCCGCCACCCCGGGAGCCAGGACGTCGACGACGCCGCGCCGGACGTCGAGCACGACGTCGCCCCCGCGACCGAGCCCGTCGTGCTCGAGCGCGAGCTCCCAGCGGACCTCGCCCGTCGCGGCGTCCTCTCGGGCGAGCGCGACCTCGTCGCCCCGCCACCAGGCGCGCACGACGTCGGCCGCGCCGATCGGCACGACGGACAGGCGGCCGGCGGTCTCGACCGTGCGGTCCCCGAGGACCTCCCCCGTCGCGGACCGGACGGTGACCATCCGGGCGACCTGCTCGCGCCACCCGGTCGGGACGGCGCACACCACCACCTCGCGGGCGGGCTCGCCCGGCGCCGGCAGGCACGTCGCGCGGTCGCCGAGGAGCTCGGACCGCCAGAGCACCGCGCCGTCCTCGACCGCGTACCCGGTGAGGCCGCCGTCGACCGTGACGACCGCGCCGACAGCCGGGACGAGCTCGGTGCCCGGCTCTACGGGAACCGTCCAACGCGGCTCCGGGGGCTCGTCGAGCGGTCGCAGCCCGCCGGCGAGCGCCGTGACGTCGACGGGCCGCGCGTCCTCCATCGAGGCCGTGAACGCCACCGATCCCGCGAGCGCCGCGGCGACCCCGACGGCGACCCACGGCACCGGGTGCGCGTACCAGGCGCGGCGCGGGACACCGTCCTGGTCGCCACCGTGGGGCGGCTCGGGAGACGTGCCCGTCGGTGTCCGGGTACGCGCTCGCGCGCCGGCTTCCGTCTCCGGCTCCACGTCGAACACGGCGTCGAAGCGGTCGTCGGTGCGCAGCTCGGGGGGGAGGAGCTCGAAGCTCGCCGGTGCCCCGGCACCGTCCGTCGTCGGCTCGTGGGTGGCATGCCCGGCACGAGCCGCCCGGTCCTGCGCGAGCCGACGGCGCCTCACCCCTCCACGATAGGCACGCACCGACCGGTATGCCGCGCGAGCGTGCGGGTTCACCCACGGTGACGCATCCCGGCCCCGCGCGACCCGGTCGTCGTCTCAGCACCAACCCCGGGAGGCCGGGACGGGCTCCGGCCGGAGCGGCTCGTGCGTCAGAGCGTCCAGCCGATCCGGCCTTCCACCGGGCCGCCGCACGCCTCGGAGCCTCCGACGCGGACCATGTCGACGGCTCTCTCGGTCTGGGCGAGGACGTGTCCGGCCTCGTCGAGCGCGCGGAGCCCGATCGGGTTGGTCGGGTCGAAGAGCGTGAGGGTCCAGGTGTCACCGTCCCGCGACGGCGGGTTCGCGGGACCCGACATGTCCGGACCCGACGGCACCGGTGGCTGCCACCCCTCGTCGTCGCCGGTGCGCACCTGAAGGTGGGCCACCGCGGCGGAGTCGCCCGAGAGCACCACCTCGAGGGTGCTGGAGTAGGCGATCGCCGGGCAGTCTCGACCACCCCCCGCGAGCCGTGGCACCAGGACCGCGACGACGACGAGCGCCCCGACGACGACGGCCGCCGTCCCGACCCAGACCGGCGGGCGCGGGCGTCGACGTCGTGCCGGCCCGGGCTCCTCCCCGACGTGCTGCTCCCCCATGAGCACCCCCTCGCTCGCGTCCTGCCACGCATCATGCCCGAGGCGACGCCGGACCGGGCGGCGGGTCACGAACGGACGTGCCCTAGATGTACTGACCGGAGACGTTGGTCGAATGAGTGCGACGCGTTGATCTGATCTGGTAGCGCGCGAGGGCCTCCCGCGGTGGAGTGGAACTGCCTAGGTATCCGCTCCGCTCACAGGAGGCCCTCGTGTCCCACGCTAATGCCGCTCTGACGCCGCGCGCCCGGCTCACGGTCGCCCGGCTGGTGATCGACCAGCACGTCCCGATCGCGGAGGTCGCGGCCCGGTTCCAGTGCTCGTGGCCGACGGTCAAACGGTGGGCCGACCGGTACGCGACCGGGGAGTCCATGGCGGACCGGTCTTCGCGTCCGCGCCGGATGCCGGCCAAGACCGACCGGGCGACGACCAGGCGGATCGTGTCGTTGCGGCTGCGTAAGCGTCTGGGCCCGGTCCAGCTGGCCGCGCTGACCAGGGTTGCGCCCTCGACTGCGCACCGCGTCCTGGTCCGGTGCCGGCTCAACCGGCTCTCGCACGTCGACCGGGCCACCGGTGAGCCGGTGCGCCGCTATGAGCACGACCACCCCGGCGCGATGCTGCACGTAGACGTCAAGAAGCTCGGCAACATCCCCGACGGCGGCGGGCGGCGGTTCGTAGGCAGGCCCCAGGGCAGACGCCACCGGGCGGCAACGCCCGGCAAGCCCAAGAACGCCTACAGCCATCCGAAGATGGGGCACGCGTTCGTGCACACCGTGATCGACGACCACTCCCGGGTCGCCTATGCCGAGGTCCACGACGACGAGACCGCCGTCACTGCGACCGACGTCCTGCGCCGGGCCGTGACCTGGTTCGCCGCACGCGGCATCACCACCCAACGAGTCTTGTCGGACAACGGCTCGCCCTACCGCTCACACCTGTGGCGCGAGACCTGCGCCGAACTCGAGATCACGCACACCCGGACCCGCCCCTACCGGCCCCAGACGAACGGCAAGATCGAGCGCTTCCACCGCACCCTCGCCGACGGCTGGGGCTACGCCCGCGCCTACACCTCAGAGACCGAACGACGCGCTGCCCTGGCAGCATGGATCCACGAGTACAACCACCACCGCCCCCACACCGCTTGCGGGAACAAGCCACCGATCACCCGATTGACCAACCTGTCCGGTCAGTACACCTAGATGCCGAGCTGGTAGACGCCCCAGTACGCGAGGATCACGAGCAGGACGGCGGAGCCCGCCACGACGCACCACAGCATGACGCGCGTCGTCACGCCCCGCGCGACCCGCAGCACCCCCGCCCGACCCTCGTCGACGACGTCCGTGCCCGACGCGTCGGCCAGGTCCGCCGCGGCGCGGCGGGCGGCCCGTACCTCGGCCGAACGGTTGATGAGCAGCGCCGCCGCCACGAGCGTGGCGAGGCCGACGAGCCGGACCCCCACCCAGCCGCCCTGCACGACCCACGCGTCCTTCTCGTAGTCGAGCGCGAGCCGGGCGACCGCGACGAGATAGACGACGAGGGCCGCCGTCGTCCCGACGGCCCCCGCCCCGAGCCCGGCGAGCGGCAGCCGGAAGCCGGGCGCGAGCCCGGCCGGCGCGCTCGGACGCCCGGCGACACGACGCAGACGCCGCACGAGCCCGCCCAGGAGCCCGACGACCGGCCCGAGCACGAGCAGGCCCACGGCGCCGAGCACGAGCCCGACGAGGAGGTCGCCGTTGCCGAGCCAGCGCGGCGTCGGGACGGGTCCGGCGAGGTACTGCTGGTTCGGCTCCGCGCCGGCGACCTGCGGCAGCGCGGTCGCGCTGGCCGGCAGGGACGTGATCCACGCTCCCAGGTCGCGCGGGAAGTCGGGGACGAGCACGTCGTCGATCTTGATCCCGTGGTTCGCGCCCTCGTAGAACCGGACCGTGACGTCGGTGCCGCCGGACACCGACGACGGTCCGGTCGCGTCGAGGATCTGCTGCGCGCCCTGCTCGACCGGCATCGACGGGTCCGCGGTGCCGTAGACGACGAGGACCGGCTGGGTGAACCGCTCGAGGAACGGCTCGACGTCGAAGTCGGCGTACTCGAACCCGCCTCCCGGGATCGCCATGCCGACCGCGCGCGGGATCGCGCGGAACACCCCGTGCGGGACGTCGGTGTTGCGCAGGTAGCTGTCGACCGCGAACGCGGCCTGCTGGCGCGGCGGCACGACCGGGGCGGACACGAGCACGGAGAACGCGATCGTCGGGTCCTCGACCGCCATGACGGGCACGATCCACGTGCCCTCCGACTCGCCGTACAGGCCGACCTGGTCCGGGTCGACCCCCGGTCGCGCCCGGAGCAGTTCCACGGAGTGCTCGTAGTCGCGCGCCATGGCCTCGTAGTCGCGGTGGCGCGTCGTGTACGTGTCGAGGCGCTTGTCCGGGACGAGGGTGACGACGCCCGCGCTCGCGAGGTCGGCCGCGACGTCCACGAAGGCCTCCGTCGCCAGGCCCGTGCCCGCGCCGTGCACGAACACCACGCCCGGGAGGTCGTCGCCCGCGTCGACGGGCTCGCGCAGGATACCGCCGACCGTCGCGCCGTCGAGCCGGACCGTCACGTCCGTCTCCCGCACGTCGAACGTGCCGACCGGAGCGGCGCCGCCGGGGGGCTGGCCGCCGATCGTCGTGTCGGGCGTCGCAGGCTGCAGGTGCTCGGTCACGGGCACGGGGTCCCACTGCGGTCCCGTGACCGCACCGACGATCGCGAGGACGATCGCGAGGGCGGCGGTGGTCGCGGCGGTCCGGAAGATCACCGGGGAATCGTACGTCGCGCCCCGGACGCGGGTCCCTGATGACGCCCCGACGAACGGACGGGGGCTCTCCCCCGCCCGTTCGCCGGACGCGTCAGAACCCGAGCCGGTGGAGCTGCTTGGGGTCGCGCTGCCAGTCCTTGGCGACCTTGACGTGCAGGTCGAGGTAGACGCGGGTCCCGAGGAGCGCCTCGATGCCGTGGCGGGCGCGCGTGCCGACCTCGCGCAGGCGCGAACCGCCCCGGCCGATGACGATCGCCTTCTGCGAGTCGCGCTCGACGAAGAGGTTGACCCGCACGTCGAGCAGCGGCGGGCGCCCGCTGGCCTCGTCGCCGCTGCCCTCGCGGGGCGCGATCTCCTCGACCTGGACGGCGAGGGAGTGGGGGAGCTCGTCGCGCACGCCCTCGAGCGCCGCCTCGCGCACGAGCTCCGCGACCATCACCGCCTCGGGCTCGTCCGTGAGCTCCCCGCCCGGGTAGAGCTCCGGGCCCTCCGGCAGGTGGGAGACGAGGACGTCGGTGAGGACGTCGACCTGGTACCCGTCCTGCGCGGAGACCGGGACGATGTCCGCCCAGCCGCCCGCGATCTCCCCCAGCCGGTCCACGGCGATCAGGTGCGCGGCGAGCGTGCCGCGGTCGACGAGGTCGGCCTTCGTCACGACGGCGACCACGGGCGTGCCGCGGCGCCCCCGCATGAGCTCGGCGAGCTCGTTCGCGATGAACCGGTCGCCCGGCCCGATCTTCTGGTCCGCGGGCAGGCAGAACGCGATGACGTCGACCTCGGTCAGCGTCTCGCGCACGAGGTCGTTGAGGCGTTCGCCGAGCAGCGTGCGGGGCCGGTGCAGGCCCGGCGTGTCGACGAGCACGAGCTGCGCGTCGGGCCGGTGCACGATCCCGCGGATCGTGTGCCGGGTCGTCTGCGGCCGCCCGGACGTGATGGCGACCTTCTGGCCCACGAGGGCGTTGGTCAGGGTCGACTTGCCGGCGTTGGGCCGCCCGACCAGGCAGGCGAATCCGGAGCGGTGCTCAGGGGTGGTCGTGCTCACGGGGTGTCCTTCACGGTCGGGAGGGAGGGTCGGGGGTCGGCCGGGGTCTCCGGCTCGGGGGGTGCTGCGGGCGGCACCTCGGACGGTGCGGCGGCGTGGGAGACGAGGACGGTCGCGAGCTGCTTGCGCCGGCCCTCGACCCGGTCGGCCTCGATCCGCAGGCCGTGGACGTCGGCCACGGAGCCGGGCAGCGGGACCTTGCCGAGGGTCTTGGCGAGCAGACCGCCGACGGTGTCCACGTCGTCGTCGTCCAGGTCGAGCCCGAAGAGCTCGCCGAGCTCGTCCACGCCGAGGCGCGCAGGGACGCGCAGCACGCCCTCGCCGAGGTCCTCGACCTCGGGCTCGGGCCGGTCGTGCTCGTCGGTCAGCTCGCCGACGATCTCCTCGAGCGCGTCCTCGATGGTCACGAGCCCGGCGATGCCGCCGTACTCGTCGACGACCATCGCGATGTGCGAGGACGACGCCTGCATCTCGCGCAGCAAGTCGTCCACAGGCTTGGACTCGGGCACGAAGATCGCGGCGCGCGCGACGTCGCCCACAGGTCGCGCGTCCGTGCCCGGGCCGCCCTGGAGGACGCGCACGACGTCCTTGAAGTAGGCGACGCCGACCAGGTCGTCCGCCGACGTCCCCGTCACGGGGATGCGGGAGAAGCCCGAGCGCAGGAACAGCGACAGCGTCTTGCGCAGCGGCGTGTCCCGCGAGGTCGTGACCATGTCCGTGCGCGGGACCATGACCTCGCGCGTGAGCGTGCTGCCCAGCTCGAACACGGAGCGGATGAGCTCGCGCTCCTCCTCCTCGATGACCTCGGACTCGTTCACGCGGTCCACCATGTCCTGGAGCTCGCGCTCGTGCGCCCCGGAGTCCGGCGCGGGCGCGAGGCGCGTGAGCCAGCGGGTCGCGGCGACGATCCCCGTGAGGAGGCCCGAGAGGGCGAGCAGGACGCGGACGGCGTGCCGCCGGCCCAGCGACCGCGGGCTGACGCGCACGACGAGGAGCCCGACGACGACGCTCACCGCGAGCGCGACGAGCAGGACCTGCCACCACGGCTCGAGCCACGCGGCGACGAGCAGCGTGAGGCACGTGATCGCGGCGACCTCGGCGACGACGCGCACGAAGCCGACGGAGCGGGCGGTCGCGGCCGGGTCCGCGAGCAGGGCGAGCGCACGGCGCCCCGAGGGTCGCGGCGACGTCGTCAGGTCCTCGCCGAGCGCGGCCTCGCTCACCGCCGCGCGCGTCACGCGCAGCACCGCCGCCTCGCCGGCGCTCAGCGCTGCGGCGAGCACGACCGTGAGGACGGTCAGGATCGCCAGGAGCGCGACGGGTTCGCCGCTCACCGGCCGGCGAGGAAGGTCAGGAGCAGCTTGCGCTGGAGCGCGAACATCTCCTTCTCCTCCTCCGGCTCGGCGTGGTCGTAGCCGAGCAGGTGCAGGATGCCGTGCGTCGTGAGCAGCAGCATCTCCTCGGCGGTCGAGTGGCCCGCGGTGACCGCCTGCTGCGCGGCGACCTCCGGGCACAGCACGACGTCGCCGAGCTGGCCCGGCCCGGACACCTCGCCGTCGCGGCCCGGCCGCAGCTCGTCCATGGGGAACGAGAGCACGTCGGTCGGGCCTGGCTCGTCCATCCAGCGCACGTGCAGCTCGGTCATCACGTCCGTGTCGACGAAGAGGATCGACAGCTCGCTCTGCGGGTGCACGCGCATCGCGTCGAGCACGTAGCGTGCCAGCGCCGCGAACTCGGCCTCGTCGACCTCTGCCTCGGTCTCGTTGTTGACCTCGATGCTCACGCGTCGTCCCTCGTCCGTCGGTCCCTGGCCGCGGGGCGTCCACGGCGCTCGTCGTCGCGGCGGCGCGGCCCGCCGCCCGTCCCCTGTCGCACCCCGGCGCCGGTCCCGGACGCGAGGTCCCACCGCGCGTACGCGTCGATGATCTCGCTCACCAGCCGGTGGCGCACGACGTCCGACGACGTGAGCCGGCAGAACTCGACGTCGTCCACGCCCGTGAGGACGTCCTCGATCACGCGCAGCCCGGACTGGGTGCCGCCCGGCAGGTCCACCTGCGTCGCGTCGCCCGTGATGACCATGCGCGACCCGAACCCGAGGCGCGTGAGGAACATCTTCATCTGCTCGGTCGTCGTGTTCTGCGCCTCGTCGAGGATGATGAACGAGTCGTTGAGGCTCCGGCCGCGCATGAAGGCCAGCGGCGCGACCTCGATCGTGCCCGCCTCGATGAGCTTGGGGATCGAGTCGGGGTCGATCATGTCGTGCAGCGCGTCGTACAACGGGCGCAGGTACGGGTCGATCTTCTCCGTGAGCGAGCCGGGCAGGAACCCGAGGCGCTCCCCCGCCTCGACGGCCGGGCGCGTGAGGATGATCCGGTTGACCTGCTTGGACTGGAGCGCCTGCACGGCCTTGGCCATCGCGAGGTACGTCTTGCCGGTGCCGGCGGGCCCGATGCCGAACGTGATGGTGTTCGCGTCGATCGCCTCGACGTAGCGCTTCTGCCCGACGGTCTTGGGCCGGATCGTGCGCCCGCGGCTCGAGAGGATGTTGAGCGTCAGCACCTCGGCCGGGCGCGACGCCGTCGCGGCCGTGAGCATCGCGATGGAGCGCGACACGACGTCCGCCGTGAGCTGCGTGCCGGCCTCGACGACCTCGACGAGCTCGTCGAGCAGGCGCGAGGCGAGCGCCACGTCTCCCGGAGGGCCGGAGACGGCGATCTCGTTGCCGCGCACGTGCACGTCGACCGAGGGGAACCCCTCCTCGACGGCCCGGAGCACGGAGTCGCGGCTGCCGAGGAGCGCCACCATCGGCACGTGGGTCGGGATGACGATGCGGTGCTCGACCCGGTGCGGCTGGGGGTCGGGTTCTCGGGACGGAGAGGTCATGAGCCGGCTTGCGCCGCTGCGCTCCTTCGGTCGGACGGTAGGACCGGGGCCGCCACGGCCCCGCAGATCGCCTCCATCGTACCGAGCGTGACCGGGCCCCACACGTCCTTTCGCGCAGGGCTCAGGCCGGCGTCCACCCGAGCTCGGCGCCCGCGATGACGTGCCCGTGCACGTGGAACACGCTCTGCCCGGCGCGTGGGCCGGAGTTGAAGATGAGCCGGAACTGGCCGTCGGCCTGGTCGCCCGCGACCTCGTCGGCGAGCGCGACCACGTCCGCGAGCAGCGCCGGGTCGGCCGCGGCGAGCTGGGCGATGTCGCCGTGGTGGTCGCGCGGCACGACGAGCACGTGCACGGGAGCCTGCGGGTTGATGTCGCGGAAGGCGATCGCACGGTCGCTCGTCGCCACGACGTCCGCGGGCAGCTCGCCCGCGACGATGCGGCAGAAGAGGCAGTCCGGGTCCGTCCGGGGTTCGGTGCTCGTCATGCGCCCGAGGGTAGTCCAGGCCCGGCGGCCACGCCCCAGCGGCCGAGCCGCTCGGCGAGCAGCGCGACGGCGACGGGTCCGGCGGTCGACGTGCGCAGCACGTGCGGGCCCAGCCGGGCCGCGACCGCGCCGGCCGCCGTGAGGTCGGCGACCTCACGGTCGGAGATCCCGCCCTCCGGGCCGACGACGACCAGCACCTCGGGCGCCGACCCGCCGTCCGCGGTCGCGCCGTCGGGCAGCGCGACGTCGGCGAGCGGTGTCGCCGCCTCCTCGTGCAGCACGATCGCGCACCCCCCGCGCGCGACGACGTCGGCCGCCCGGGCGGCGAGGCCGCGTGAGTCGAGGGCCACCTCCACGTGCGGCAGGCGCGCGCGACGCGCCTGCTTCGTCGCGGTGCGGACGGTCGCGAGCCAGCGCGCGCGGGACTTCGCGGCGCGCTCGCCCCGCCACACGACGACGGAGCGCTCCGCCTGCCACGGGACCACGACGTCGACCCCGATCTCGGTGGCCGCCTCGATCGCCATCTCGTCACGGTCGCCCTTGGCCAGGGCCTGCACGAGCGTCACGACGACGGCGGGCGCGGGCTCGCGGTCGACCTCCTGGACGAGCAGGGTCACGCGGCCCGCGTCGGCGTGCTCGACGACGCAGCGCAGGCGCAGCCCGGCCCCGTCCACGACGTCGAGCCGCTCGCCCGTCCCGCGGCGCTGGACGACGCCCGCGTGGCGTCCCTCCGCCCCGTCGAGGACGTAGCGGTCGCCGGGCGCGACGGCGTCGAGCCCGGTCTCGGCGAGGAACACCGGAGCACTCACGCGCCCGCCCCTCTCAGCGCCCGGAGAGCTTGTCGCGCAGGCGCGAGAACACGCCCGGGTGCGCGGCGGACAGGCGCGGCTCGGGCCGCTCCTCGCCGCGCAGCGTCGCGAGCGTGCGCAGGAGCTGCTCCTGCTCCTCGTCGAGCTCGCGCGGCACCTGGACCTCGATGTGGACGTTGAGGTCGCCACGACCGCTGCCGTGCAGGTGCCCGACCCCGAGGTTCTTCAGCGTGACGATCTGGCCCGGCTGCGTGCCCGGGCGCAGGTCGATCTCCTGCGCGCCGTCGAGCGTCTCGAGCTCGAGGACCGTGCCGAGCGCGGCCGCGGTCATGGGCACCTGGAGCGTGCAGTGCAGGTCGTCGCCGCGGCGCACGAACGTGTCGTGGTTGCGCTCGCGGATCTCGACGTAGAGGTCGCCCGCGGGGCCGCCGGCCGGGCCGACCTCGCCCTGCGCGGTGAGCTTGATGCGCGTGCCGGTGTCGACGCCCGCGGGGACGTTGACGGTGATGGTGCGGCGGCTGCGCACGCGGCCCTCGCCCGAGCACTCGGCGCACGGCTCGGGGATGACGGTGCCGAAGCCCTGGCACGCGGCGCACGGCGCGCTCGTCATGACCTGGCCGAGGAACGAGCGCGCGACGCGCTGGACCGTGCCGCGGCCGTGGCACACGTCGCACGTGCGCGGGGAGGTGCCCGGGCGACAGCACGAGCCGCCGCACGTCCCGCACACGACCGCGGTGTCGACCTGAAGCTCGCGCTGCGCGCCGAACGTCGCCTCGGACAGGTCGATGTCGAGCCGCACGAGCGCGTCCTGGCCGCGCCGGGCGCGCGGGATGGGGCCCTGCTGCGCCTGCCCGCCGCCGAAGAACGTCTCGAAGATGTCCTGGAAGCCGAAGCCGCCGCCCATGGGGCCGGCGCCCCCGCCGGGGGCGCTCGGGTCGACGCCGAGGTCGTACTGCTGGCGCTTCTCGGGGTTGGAGAGCACCTCGTACGCGCGCGCCACGTCCTTGAAGCGGTCGCCCGCCTCCTCGCCCGCGACGTCCGGGTGCAGCTCGCGCGCGAGCTTGCGGTACGCCTTCTTGATCTGGTCCTGGCTGGCGTCGCGCGCCACGCCCAGGATCTCGTAGTAGTCGCTCACACGTCACTCTCTGCTGGTGCGGGTCGTGAGGCCGGCACGGGGCCGGTCGTGAAGGGTCTGGTGCGGGTCGGAAGACCGGCGCGGGGCCGGTCGTCGAGGGTGCCCGCCGCGTGCGGGGAGGCCGCGGCGGGGCTCACGTGCCGAGCACCCGTGACAGGTAGCGCGCGACGGCGCGCACCGCCGCGATGGTCCCGGGATAGTCCATGCGGGTCGGCCCGATCGAGCCGACGAGGGCGACCGTGTCACCGTCGTTACCGTAACCGGTCGTCACGACGGAGGTCTCCACGAGGCCCTCGAGCTGGGTCTCGTGCCCGATCCGGACGCTCACGCCGGTCTCCGCGGCCATCTCCGTGAGCAGGCCGAGGAGGACCACCTGCTCCTCGAGCGCCTCGAGGACGGGGCGCAGCGCGTGCTCGAACCGCATGCCCGCACGGGCGAGGTTCGCCGTGCCGGCGAGCACGAGGCGCTCCTCGCTCTCCTCCGCGAGCGTCTGGGCGACGAGGTCGCCCACGGCGCGCACGAGCGGGGCGTCGTCGGGGTGGAAGCTCTCCGTCACGGCGGCGAGCCCCGGCGCGAGGTCGGTGAGGCGCTTGCCGGCCGCGGCGGCGTTGAGCCGCGCGCGGACCTCGACGAGCGTGCCCTCGTCGGGCACGCTCGCGACCTCGAGCGTGCGCTGCTCGACGCGCCCCGTGTCCGTGATGATGACGACGAGCAGGCGCGACTCGCCGACCGGCACGAGCTCGAGGTGGCGCAGCCCGGACCGGCTCAGGGACGGGTACTGCACGACCGCGACCTGACCCGTGAGCTGTGCGAGCAGGCGCCCGGCGCGCGCGATGACGTCGTCGAGGTCGACCCCCTCTGAGAGGAAGGTCTCGATCGCGCGCTTCTCCGGTGCCGACAGCGGCTTCACGCCTGACAGGCGGTCGACGAAGAGGCGGTAGCCCTTGTCCGTCGGGATGCGGCCCGCGGAGGTGTGCGGCTGCGCGATGAACCCGGCGTCCTCGAGGGCCGCCATGTCGTTGCGGATCGTCGCGGGCGAGACGCCGAGGCTGTGCCGCTCGGTGAGCACGCGCGACCCCACGGGCTCGCGCGTGAGGACGTAGTCCTCGACGATCGCCCGCAGCACCTCGAGCCGGCGCTCCTCGCTCACGTCCACCTCCGTGTGCCGCGCCGTCGCCGCCCCGGGCGGGCGCGCGGGCGTCGGCACTCTCGACCTCCGAGTGCCAATCCTACGCGTCCGCGCGGCCCGTCCCGCGGTCCTCCGCTCGTCGCGAACGCAGGTCCACGAGCCCGACGACGAGCGCGAGCGCGACGAGCACGATCGTCACGAGCAGCGCGCGCCCCGTCGCGTGCGCCGCCGTGTCGCCGCTCGCCAGCCCGCCGTAGTACACGGACAGCACGACCGAGATCCCGACCGCCGACCCGATGCGCTGGCCGAGCTGGAGCATGCTCCCCGCGACGCCCGCGCGGCTCACGGGGACCTCGGACAGCGTGAGGGTCTGGTTCGGCGCGATGACCGTGCCGCTGCCCGCCCCGGCGACCAGCAGCGCGCCCGCGAGCGCCGGCCCGACGGCGCCGGGGTCGTCCCCGAGGAGCCGCACCACGGCGTCGGCCGCGACCACCCCGACGAGGACGAGCAGCACGCCGCCCACGACGAGCTGGCGACCCCACCGCGCGACCCACCGGCCCGAGAACCACGCGGAGACTCCCGACGCGACCGCGAACGGCGTCCCGACGAGCCCCGCCTGGAGCGGCGTGTACCCGAGCTCGTCCTGGAGGTAGAGCGTGACGACGAGGAAGATGCCCGTGAAGCCCGCGAAGTAGGCCAGCCCGAGCAGCGCCCCGTTGCGGAACGACCCGAGCCCCACGACCTGCGGGTCGAGCACGGCCTCCCCCGTGCGCCGCTGGTACCGCCGCTCCCAGACGACGGCCGCGAGCCCGGCCACCGCGGCGGCGACCAGCCACCACCAGCGCGACGCGTCGTCGCCCTGGCCCGTGGTCGTGACGAACGGCATCATGACGCCGAGCGTCGCGGCGCCCAGGAGCGTCAGCCCGACGAGGTCGAGGCGGCGCGGGCCCCGTCTGGTCCGCGCGTCGGCGGGCGGCGGACCGGGCACGAGCCGCCACGCGAACGGCAGCAGGACGGCGACGACCGGGAGGTTCACGAGGAACACCCAGCGCCAGCCGTCCGCGGAGCCGGCCGCCGCGATGATGAGCCCGCCGAGCAGCGGGCCGAGCGCCGTCGAGACGCCGATCGTCGCGCCGAACATGCCGAACGCCCTGCCGCGCTCGAACCCCGAGAACTGCTGCTGGATGAGCCCGACGACCTGCGGGTTGAGGATGCCCGCGCTCACGCCCTGGAGCAGGCGCGCGACGCCCAGCCACGTGTCCGTCGGCGCGAGCCCGCACGCGAGGCTCATGAGCGCGAAGCCCACCAGGCCGGCGATGAACAGCGAGCGCCGGGCGCCCGCGTCCCCGAGGCGGCCGGCGGGCACCAGGGCGAGCCCGAACGCGAGCGTGTAGCCCGCGACGACGAGCTGGAGCTCCGTGGGGCCGGCGTCGAGCGACGACTCGATCGACGGGAGGGCGACGTTGACGATCGAGACGTCGAGCGTCGTGACGAATCCCACGGCGAGGCAGACGGGCAGCACGCGCCAGCGGTTCGGGTCCGGTTCGGCGCGCTGCGGGCTCACCGCTCCGTGGTACCACCCCGGCCCGGCACCGCGCGCGTCGGGGCCGCACCCGGGGCCGCGTGCCGAGATCGGCCCGAGTGTCCGAGATCGGCCCTCGGGAGGTCGATCTCGCGACGCACGGGCCGATCTCGGCGGGGCGCGTCCGGCGCTGACCTAGGGTGACGGCGTGTCCTTCGACCGGTATGGCTCCGACGTCCTCGGCGGCACGCCCGCCCCCGCCCACCACCGCGCGCGACCGGTGTCCCGACCGCAGGCCGCAGAGCGCGGGCTCGTGGTCGAGGAGGTGCAGACGGGGTGGGTCGGCGCCGTCGTGCGCGTCGAGAAGTCGGGCGGCATGCACGTGGTCGTGCTCGAGGACCGCGCCGGCCGCACGCGGACGTTCCCGCTCGGGCCCGGGTTCTGGGTCGACGGCGAGCCGGTCGAGCTCACCGCGCCCGTCACGTCGCGCGCCCCCGCCGCCCCCACGCGCACCGCGTCCGGCTCGCGGGCCGTCGTCGGGCAGCGGGCGCGCGTGGCCCGCGGCAGCCGCATCTGGGTCGAGGGCAAGCACGACGCCGAGCTCGTCGAGAAGGTGTGGGGCGACGACCTGCGGGTCGAGGGCGTCGTCGTCGAGCCGCTCCACGGCGTGGACGACCTCGCGGCGGCGCTCGCGGACTTCGGCCCGACGCCGCAGCGCCGGGTGGGCGTGCTCGTGGACCACCTCGTCCCCGGGAGCAAGGAGCGGCGGATCGCCGACGAGGCGCTGCGCCGCTCCCCCGCAGGCACCGTGCTCGTGCTCGGGCACCCGTACGTCGACGTGTGGCAGGCCGTGAAGCCGGCGCGCGTCGGCCTCGACCGCTGGCCCGTGATCGAGCGGGGCACGGAGTGGAAGCGCGGCATCCTGCGCGAGCTCGGATGGCCCGCGGACACCGCCGAGGACGTCGGCCGCGCGTGGCAGCGCATCCTCGGCACCGTACGCACGTACGCGGACCTCGAGCCGTCCCTGCTCGGCCGCGTCGAGGAGCTCATCGACTTCGTCACGGCGCCCTGACCTCGCCCCGGGGTCCGGACGCACCGCGCCCCGGCACCGACGGGCGGCACCGGGGCGCGGTGGACGGGCGACGACGACCGGCCGTCAGACGGCGGGCACGCCCCCGGTGAGGCGGCGGTAGGCGAAGCCGACGGCCACGTAGCTCAGCGGGATCGTGACGAACAGGCCGAGGCCGCACGGGATCGCGCCGAGGATGTTGATGCCGAAGAGCGCGAGCAGCAGCAGGAACACCTGGCCGAAGTTCTTGGCGACGAGCGAGAAGCTCGTCCGGACCGCGGTGATCGCGTCGACGCCCTGGTCGAGCGCGACGTAGTAGACGAACGCGGAGAAGAGCAGCACCGCGAGCCCGGGCAGGATGCACAGGATGAGCCCGACACCCGTGAGGATGCCGACGATCAGCGCCGCGAGCAGCACGTTGACGACGTTGCCGATCCGGAAGAACGCCGCGACGTCCGGGCGGCGACCGTCCACCTCGTCGAGCGCGCCGCGCGTGAAGATCGCCGTGACGAGGTAGCTGATGACCGTGCCGACGATCCCGAGCAGGACGCTCGCGAACGTGACGCCCGTGACCGCGGCGAAGTTGGTGTCCGTGTAGTCGAACTGGTCCTGGAACCGGTCGAACCCGCCCGTGATGAGGTTCCACGCCACGTTGACCGCGATGAAGATGAGCGCGACGAGGATCCACGGCCCGAGGTTCGAGGTGACCTTGCGCCAGCCGTAGGAGATCGCCTCACCCACCGCGAAGGCGGGTCCCGTGTACCCGGGCTGGGCGCCGTAGCCGCCCGCCGCCTGCGGGTACGAACCCGGCGGCGGAGGATAGGCGCCGGACGGGGGCGGGTAGGCGCCCGGCGGCGGGGTCGTCGGGCCCGGGGCCGTGGGGTCGCCCGGCGCGCCCGCGGGAGCCCCGTAGGCACCGGGCGCGCCGTACGCGGGCGGGCCCGACGGCGGCGCGGCCGGGTCCTGCGGTGCGCCCCAGGCCGGCGGACCCGACGGCGGGGCGGCCGGGTCCTGCGGTGTCGCGTCGCCCGGTCCGTACGGCGAGGCCGGCGGAGCGTCGGGGGTAGCGGGTGGTGGGCCTGCGGGCTGGTCCGGCGCCGGACCGGCGGGCGGCTCTGCGGGCTGCTGCGGGGTGCCGGAACCGTCGCTCGGCGTCGGCTCGTCGTCGCGGGGCGGCTGACCGCCCGGGTTCGTGGGGTCCGTCATGGTGCACCTCGTTCCTCGTCGTCACGTGCTGCGGGCAGCACGCGTCCTCGACGTGCTCGGTCCTATCCTGGCTGCTCAGAGGCCTGGGCGCGCGGCGAGCACCGCGACGCCCACCCTCCTCAGACGGGCTGCTCGGCGTTCAGGCGTCGGTACACGTACGCCGTCGCGATCTGGGCGACCGGCAGCGCGACGAGCAGGCCGACGTAGCACAGGAGCGTCCCGACGAGCTGCGCGAGGTACACGCCGAGGAACAGCAGCACGACCGTGCCGAGGTTCCTGCTCACGACCGTGAAGCTCGCCTTGAACGCGTCGAAGACGCCGAGCTTCTTGTCGATGACGTAGAACAGCGTGAACTGGGCGAAGAACACGAACACGATCGGACCCACGATCGTGATGGCCAGCACGCCCGTCGCGAGCCCGATGAGGAGGGCGGCGAGGATCACGTTTCCGAGGTTCGGGTACCGGAAGAAGTCCGCGTACTCGAGCTTCTTCCCGCGGGTGACCAGGAGCGACACGTTGACCACCGCGGCCTGCACGAGGAAGCCGAGCACGACGAAGATCGCGACGAACAAGAACGTGCCGAACCCGAACGCGAACCCGCCCGCCGTGCTGACCTCGCCGGTGACCGGGTCGACGGTCGTCTGCGCCGTCCCGACGAGGATCGCCCAGAACGCGACCGACAGGCCGGCGAGCACGGCGACGTACGTGAGGACGCCGCCGAGGATGACCCCGACGTTCTGCGTGAACCTGTTCCAGCCGTAGGAGAACGCGTCCTGCACCTGGACCGTCTGCCCCGGGTAGCCCGGCTGCCCGTACGGCGCGGCCGGCGGTGGGTAGCCGGGCCGCCCGCCGTACGGCGGCTGCCCCGGCGGCTGCTGGCCATGCTGCTGCGCGGGCGACGGACCCGCGGGCGGCGGGTACGCACCGGCCGGCGGAGCCCCGTACGGCTGATCGGGCGGCGGCCCGGCCGGGGGCGGGTACGCACCCGCGGGGGGAGCGTCGTAGGGCGGGGCCGCGGGCTGCGCGGGGCCGGGCGGCGTCTGCGGGGCGGGCGGGCTCTGGGGTGCGGGAGGTTCGTGCGGCGCCGGCGGCTCCTGGGCGGTGGGCTCCTGGGGCGGGACCGGCGGCTCGGCCGCCGCGTACGGGTTCTCGGGCGCCGGGGCGTCCGACGGGAGCTGCGGCTCGTTCTCGTCGCGCGGCGGGCCGCCTGCGGTGCTCTCGCTCATGGGTCTCCTCGGACGGTCGACGGGCCGCGGTGAAACCGCCGCCACGCACCGGATGTGGACGTCGTGTGTCGGTCGCACATTTCGCTGTCGCCGTACAGCCTCTCGGGATTCCGCCGACGACGCTAGGGGAAACGCCGGGCGGAACGGCCGGGGGCAGAAGTCACCCGGCGCCCCCACGGGCGAGACCGCACGACGTGCCGCAGGGTCAGCTCGTCGCGGAGCCCAGCGCCGCCGCGCGGGTCAGGCCGTCGACGACGACCGCCGTGTACGTCGTCCCGCCGGCGTCCGTGGGGTGCACGCCGTCCGGGCCGAGCACGGACGGGTCCGCGGCCACCGCGGCCGCCCAGTCCGCGACGACCACGCCGGGGTGCCGGCCCGCGGCGGCGGCGATCTCGGCGTTGGTGCCCGGGACCCACGGCCTGTCGGCGTACCCGGTGACGAGCACGACGCGGTGGTCGGGCCCGATCGCGGCGAGCAGCTCGTCCATCGCCGCGGCGCTCGCGGTGCTGTTCGTCCCGAGGGAGACGACGACGTAGGGCCGCAGCGCGCCTGCGTCGCGCGCGGCGGCGAGCGCCGCCGGTCCGTCCTTGACCTGGCGCGAGACCGCGCCGTCGACGTAGGCGCCCGGGAGCGCGGACATGAGCGCGGGCGCGCTCGCGAGCGTCACCGAGTCGCCGACGACGGTGACCTGGTCGCCCGTCGGCGCGGCGACCGGCGCTGCCGGCACCTCGTCGGCCCCGGGCTCGGGGTCCGGTGCGGGCGAGGCGGCCGGCTCCGGCCCGGCTCCGCCTGCCGGTGCCGCCCCCTCCGGGGCGACCGCCTCCGGAGCGGCCTCCGCCGAGGCATCCGACGCGGACTGCGTCGCCCGCGCGGCCTGCTCCCCCGCCGCGATCTGCTGCTCCACGCTCGTCGTGGCGGGTGCCGTGAGGATCCCGGCGGCGGAGAGGCCGACGACGAGCGCGCACGACGCCGCGAGCGCCCAGCCCCGGCGCGAGAGGACGTGCGGTCCGGCCTCGTCGGACGTCGGCCGGAGCCGGCGCGCGAGGTCGCGCGCCGCGCCGCGCAGCCCGCGCCGCAGGACGGGCCGCTCGACGTACCGGAAGGAGAGCGCCGCCGCGACGACCGTCACGGCGAGCGTCACGACGACGACGAGCGGGTGCACCGTGCCCGGCGGCACGGGACCGACCACCGTCCCGATCGAGGCCGCGGCGAGCACGAGCACGGGCCAGTGCCACAGGTAGAGCCCGTACGACCGCCGTCCGACCCAGCCGAGCGGGCCGCGGTCGAGCTGCGTGCCGAGTCCCGGCAGGCAGACGACGGCGTTGAGCACCGCGGTCGCGGCGACGGCGCACACGAGCAGCCCGCCGCGGTAGGCGAGCGCGTCGTCCCAGCGCATCGTCGCGACCGCGACCACGAGCACGACCGCGCCCGCCACGCCGGCGGCGAGGACGGCGAGCCGGCCGCGCGGCGTGCGCACGCGCGGACCGCCCGGCAGGAGGGCGTGCGCGTCGGCGCCCGATCGGGCGTCGCCGTCGGGCCGTTGGACGGGGCGCACGTGCCAGAACGCGAGCGCCGCCCCGGCCATGAGCGCGAAGAGGTGGGTGTCGGTGCCGACGTAGACGCGCGTCGGGTCGGTGCCGGGCGCGTAGAGCAGCGCCATGAGGGCCGCGGACGCCAGCCCCAGCCCGGCGACGATCCACGGCGCCCGGCGGCGCAGGGGCCGCACGACGCTCAGGAGCACGACGGCGAGCGGCCACAGGAGGTAGAACTGCTCCTCGACCGCGAGCGACCAGAGGTTGCCGAAGAGCTGCGGGAGCAGGGCTCCCGAGTAGGTGGCGCCGCTCGCGACGTCGACCCAGTTGCTCGTGAAGGTCGCGGCGCCGAGGAGCTGGGGGCCGATGCCGACGAGGACGTCGCCGCCGACGACCGCCGCGGCCGCCGTGCACACCGCGACGACCAGCACGAGCGCGGGGAGCAAGCGGCGGGCGCGCCGCGCCCAGAAGGCGCGCAGCCCCACGTGGTGCCGGTCGCGGTGCTCGCGCACGAGCAGCGTCGTGATGAGGAAGCCCGAGAGCACGAAGAAGACGTCGACCCCGACGTACCCGCCCGGGAAGGCGGCGGGGGCGAGGTGGAACGCCACCACGACCACCACGGCGAGCGCCCGCAGGCCGTCGAGCCCCGGCATCCGGCGGTAGCGCACGGTCGGTCGGCCCGGCCGTCGACCCGCGCCGGGGGCGCGCACGTGCCCGACGACGCGAGGCTCCTCGAGCGTCGGGCGACCGGCCCCCGCAGGGGTCGTCCCGGGTCGAGGTGCCTCGTGGGTCGTCGTCACTCGTCCGTGATCTCCCGTACCACCGTGTCCGCCAGCAACCGTCCTCGCAGGGTGAGCACCGCGCGTCCCGCGATCGCCGCGCGGCCGTCGAGGAGCCCGTTCGCGACGAGCCCGGCGACGGCGCGCCGTCCGGCCGGGGACAGGACCGCGAGGTCGAGACCCTCGTGCAGCCGCACGCCGAGCATGGCCTGCTCGAGCCGTCCCTCGTCCCGCGTGAGGAGCTCACGTCCTGCGGCGGGGCTCGTGCCCGCCTCGAGCAGCGCCGCGTAGCGGCGCGGGTGCTTCACGTTCCACCATCGCACGCCGACCCGCGGGTCCTGGACCGACGCGCCCGTGTCGTCGGTCACGGTCGTCGGGTCCGTCGCCGGACCGGTCGTCGCGTGCGCGGGGCCGGCCGACGGCGCGGCGACGTACGAGTGCGCACCGGGCCCGATCCCCCACCAGTCGTCGCCCCGCCAGTACGCGAGGTTGTGGCGGCAGCGGTCGTCGTCGGTCCGGGCCCAGTTGCTCACCTCGTACCAGGTGAGCCCGGCGGCGGTGAGCAGCTCATCGGCGAGCTCGTACTTCGTCGCCTGGTCGTCCTCGCTCGGCAGCGCCACCTCGCCGCGCCGCACCTGGGCGGCCATCTTGGTCCCCGCCTCGACCACCAGCGCGTACGCGGACACGTGGTCGACGCCCGTCGCGAGGGCGGCGTCGAGGCTCGCCCGCCAGTCGTCGAGGCTCTCCCCCGGCGTGCCGTAGATGAGGTCGAGCGAGACCTGGAGGCCCGCGTCGCGCGCCCTGCGCACGACGTCGGGGATGCGCCGCGGGTCGTGCGTGCGCTCGAGGGTGGCGAGCACGTGCGGGACGGCGGACTGCATGCCGAACGAGACGCGCGTGAACCCGGCCTCCGCGAGCTCCGCGAGGGACTCCGGCGTCACCGAGTCGGGGTTGGCCTCGGTCGTCACCTCGGCGTCGGGCGCGAGGCCCCACGCGTCGCGCACGCCGTGGAGCAGGCGGCCGAGGTCGCCGGCGGGCAGGAGCGTGGGCGTGCCGCCACCGACGAACACGGTCGACACCGGCCGCTCGGGCAGGCCGGCGTCGCGCAGGACGCGCGCCGCGAGGTCGATCTCGCGCAGCGCCGTGCTCGCGTACGACGCCTGGCTCGCGCCCCCGCCGAGCTCGGAGGCCGTGTAGGTGTTGAAGTCGCAGTACCCGCACCGGACCGAGCAGAACGGGACGTGCAGGTAGACGCCGAAACCGCGCGACGCCGTCGGGCCCGAGGCGCCCCCGCCCGCCGCGACCCACGCGGGGAGCGAGCCGTCGGGCGGGACCGGCTCGCCGTCGGGCAGGGCCGGGCTCACTTCTTCGACTTGTCCTTGGCGTCCTTGCCGCCCGCGGCGTCGGAGGAGAGCGCGGCGATGAAGGCGTCCTTCGGGACCTCGACGGACCCGATGTTCTTCATGCGCTTCTTGCCCTCCTTCTGCTTCTCGAGCAGCTTGCGCTTGCGGCTGATGTCGCCGCCGTAGCACTTCGCGAGGACGTCCTTGCGCATGGCGCGCACCGTCTCGCGCGCGATGACGCGCGCGCCGACGGCCGCCTGGATCGGCACCTCGAACTGCTGGCGCGGGATGATCTCCTTGAGCTTCGCCGTCATCATGACGCCGTAGTCGTACGCCTTGTCCTTGTGCACGATCGCGCTGAAGGCGTCCACCTGCTCGCCCTGGAGCAGGATGTCGACCTTGACGAGGTCGGCCACCTGGTCGCCCGAGGGCTCGTAGTCGAGCGACGCGTAGCCGCGCGTGCGGGACTTGAGCTGGTCGAAGAAGTCGAACACGATCTCGGCGAGCGGCAGCGTGAAGCGCAGCTCGACGCGGTCCTCGGACAGGTAGTCCATGCCGAGCATCTGGCCGCGGCGGTCGTTGCACAGGCCCATGACGGTGCCGACGAACTCGCTCGGCGCGAGGATCGTGGCGCGCACGACGGGCTCGCTGACCTGCTTGATCTTGCCGCCCGGGAACTCGGACGGGTTCGTCACCTTGACGAGCGTGCCGTCCTCGAGCGTCACGTCGTAGACGACGTTCGGTGCGGTCGAGATGAGGTCGAGGTCGAACTCGCGCTCGAGCCGCTCCCGCACGATCTCCAGGTGCAGGAGGCCGAGGAACCCGACGCGGAAGCCGAAGCCGAGCGCGACCGACGTCTCGGGCTCGTAGTTGAGGGCCGCGTCGTTGAGCTTGAGCTTGTCCAGCGCGTCGCGCAGCACCGGGTAGTCGGTCCCGTCGATCGGGTACAGGCCCGAGAACACCATCGGCTTGGGGTCGGAGTAGCCGCCGAGCGCCTCCGCCGCGGGCTTCGCGGAGTTCGTCACCGTGTCGCCGACCTTGGACTGGCGCACGTCCTTCACGCCCGTGATGAGGTAGCCGACCTCGCCGACGCCGAGGCCCTTCGTGACGATCGGCTCGGGCGAGATGACGCCGATCTCGAGCAGCTCGTGCGTCGCGCGCGTCGACATCATGAGGATGCGCTCGCGCGGGTTGAGGTTCCCGTCGATGACGCGCACGTACGTCACGACGCCGCGGTACGTGTCGTAGACCGAGTCGAAGATCATCGCGCGCGCCGGGGCGTCGGCGTCGCCCACCGGGGCGGGCACGCGCTCGACGATGCGGTCGAGGAGCGCCTCGACGCCCGCTCCCGTCTTGCCAGAGACCTTGAGCACGTCGTCCGGGTCGCCGCCGACGAGGTTCGCGAGCTCCTCCGCGTACTTCTCGGGCTGCGCCGCCGGGAGGTCGATCTTGTTGAGCACCGGGATGATCTCGAGCTCGTTCTCCATCGCGAGGTACAGGTTCGCGAGGGTCTGCGCCTCGATGCCCTGCGCCGCGTCGACGAGCAGCACGGCGCCCTCGCACGCGGCGAGCGAGCGCGAGACCTCGTACGTGAAGTCGACGTGCCCCGGGGTGTCGATCATGTTGAGCGCGTGCGGGGTCTCGACGCCGTCCTCGACGACCCCCCACGGCATGCGCACGGCCTGCGACTTGATCGTGATGCCGCGCTCGCGCTCGATGTCCATGCGGTCGAGGTACTGGGCGCGCATGGCACGCGGCTCGACGACACCGGTGAGCTGCAGCATGCGGTCGGCCAGGGTCGACTTGCCGTGGTCGATGTGCGCGATGATGCAGAAGTTCCGGATCAGCTCGGGCGGCGTGGCCGCAGGCTGGATACGGGTGCTCAGCTGGGCGCTGGGGATCGGGGACAACGCGGGTGCGCTCCTGGGAGTGGCGTGCGGGTCGGGCCCGCGCCCGTGGGACGGGCGCGCCGACGGTCGCTCTCGGGCTGGCGGGAACCCCCATTGTCCCACGTCCGGCGTCGGGCCGGTCCGGACCCTCCCGTCCGTCCTGCCGCCGGGCGGTCCGCCGGCCGCCCTGCGAGACGGCGCCACCCGCCCTAGCGTGAGTGGTCGGCCGACGTCGCTCGCCGGCCGGTCGACGAGAGGAGCCCCCATGGCCGCCCCGGACCTCACCGGACGCCGCGTGCTGGCGATCGTGACGAACTACGGCGTCGAGCAGGACGAGCTCGTGGTCCCGCTCGAGCACCTGCGCGGCGAGGGGGTCACCGTCGACGTCGCGGCCACCTCGGCCGACGACGTGCGGACGCTCGTGGGCGACAAGGACCCCGGGCTCGCGGTCACGCCCACGCTCACGCACGCCGACGCCGACCCCGCCGAGTACGACCTGCTGCTCGTGCCCGGTGGCACGATCAACGCCGACGCGCTGCGCCTCGAGGACGATGCCGTGAGCCTCGTCCGCGCGTTCACCACCGCGGGCAAGCCCGTCGCGGCGATCTGCCACGGCCCGTGGGCGCTCGTCGAGGCCGCGGCCGTCGAGGGCAAGACGCTCACCAGCTACCCGTCGCTCGAGACCGACGTGCTCAACGCGGGCGGCGCGTGGGTGGACCGCCCGGTCGTGCGCGACGACGACGGCTACACGCTCGTCACGTCGCGCAACCCCGGCGACCTCGACGACTTCCTGCGCGCGGTGGACGCCGTCCTGGCGGCCTGAGCCGCTCCGGTGCCGGCGCCAGGTCCCGACATCCGGCCCATACTGGGCACGTGACGCTCGACCTGGACCACCTCGCGCTGCTGCCCGACCTCCAGGGGTCGTTCCTCGCCGGGGTCCGTGACATCGATCCGGACGTGCCCGTGCCGACGTGCGGGCCGTGGCGAGTGCGCGACCTCGTGCAGCACCTCGGGTACGTGCACCACTGGGCCGCCGCGCAGGCGCGTCGCGAGGAGGACACCCCCGTCGACCCCGCGCCGTCGGACCTGCCCGCCTTCTACGCGCAGCACGCGGGAGAGCTGCGCGCGACGCTCGGCGCGCTCGACCCGGACACCCGGGCGTGGACGCTGCTCGAGCCCGACGACCCCGGCTCGACCGTGCGCTTCTGGCACCGGCGTCAGGTGCACGAGACGCTCGTCCACCTGCACGACCTGCGCGCCGCCGTCGGCTCCGTGGTGGACGACGTCGCACCCGCCGTCTGGGCGGACACCGTGGACGAGGTCGTCACGGTCGTGCAGCCTCGCCAGGTCCGGCTCGGGCGGACGGCGCCGCTCGCCCGACCCGTCGCGCTCCGGGCGAGCGACACCGGGCGCACGTGGTTCCTCGGCGGCGCCGACCCGGTCGCGACGGCGTCCGCGCCCGCGCGCGAGCTCGCGCTCGTCGTGTGGGGGCGGCTCGGGCCCGACGAGGCAGGAGTCGTGGTCGACGGCGACACGGACGCGCTGCGCGCGGCGCTCGCGGAGCACATCACGCCCTGAGCCGGCTCCGGCCGGGTCAGCCCAGCCGCGTCACCTCGACGGTCACGTCGAGCTCGCTGCCACCCGTGCCCGCGTACACGCCCTTGAGCGGCGCGACGTCGAGGTACTCGCGCCCCCGCCCGAGGGCGACGTGGTCGCGGCCCGCGGGGCGTCGGTTCGTCGGGTCGAACCCGTACCAGCCGCCGACCCACCACTCGACCCACGCGTGCGACTCGCCCGCCACGGTCTCGCCCGTCCCGGCGTCCGGGCGCGGGTGGAGGTACCCGGACACGTACCGCGTGGGGATGCCGAGGCTGCGCAGCGCGCCCGCGCACAGGTGCGCCAGGTCCTGGCACACGCCCTGGCGCGCGTCCCACGCCTCGCGCGCCGGCGTGTGCGCGGTCGTCACGCCCGGGACGTACTCCAGGCGGTCGCGCACCGCGAGGCAGATCTCCTCGGCCGCGGCCTGCGGGTCGCGCCCGCCGGCGACGTCGAGCGCGAGGGCCGCGACGTCGTCGGGCACCGCGGTCGTGGGCGTGTCCCCGAGGAACGCGGCGTAGGCGTCGAGCACCCGGTCGCCCCCGAGCTCCGTCCACGAGACGGCGGCGACGGCCGGGCCCCGGCGCTCCTCGATCTCGACCGTGCTCTCCGCCCGGACGACGAGCTCGCGGTGCGGCTCGAGCACCTCGAACGCGGTCACGGTCGTGCCCCAGTAGTCGACGTAGTCGTGCGACCACGTCTCGGCGCGCACGTCGACCGTGGCCGAGAGCACACGCTGCCCCCGACCGGACGACGGCGTGAGCCGGGCCTCGTTGTACGACGCCGTGACGTCGTCCGCGTACGAGAACCCGGTCGTGTGGACCACGTGCAGCACGCTCACAGCGCCTCCCCCACCCAGGTCGTCACGGCGCCGGACGGGAAGTACCGGGCCCGCACCGCGTCGGACGCGCGCGAGCACGCCCGCTGCACCTGCTCCATCGCCTCCGGGAGCGTCGCGAGCAGGTCCGGGAGCCGTGCATACTCGAGACCCGTGCGCACGAGCCCGAGCTCGCGTCGCGCCTCGTCGGCCACGCCGTGCCGCCCCTCGAACGGCCCGAGCTCGCGCAGGCACGCCTCCGCCGAGTCGAGCGCGTGCACGACCGAGCGCGGGAAGAGCCGGTCGAGCAGGAGGAACCCGGCCGCGCGCTCGTCCGAGGCGAGGCCGCGGTTCGCCCGCAGGTACGACTCGTACGCGCCGCACGAGCGCAGGAGCGTCGTCCAGCCCGGCCCGGCGGCACCGAGGCGCGCCTGCGTCGTGACGAGGCGCGCGGTCATGTCGGCGCGCTCGATTGAGCGCCCGAGGATCATGAAGTGCCACGTCGCGTCCCGGCTCGTCGCCGAGTCCATGAGCCCCGCGACGATCGCCGCCCGCTCGCGCACCCACGAGAAGTACTCGTGCGGCGGCGCGGTGCGGATCGACCCGAAGAGCTGGTTGCGCGTGGTGTTGAGGCACTCCCACAGCTCGGTCGACACGATCTCACGAGCCCGCCGCGCGTTCTCGCGCGCCGCGACGAGCGCGCCCGCGATCGACGACGGGTCGAGCTGGTCGTGCGCGAGCAGGCGCAGGACGTGGGCGCGGTCGACGAGCGTGCCGTCCGCGGGGACGGGGTGGTCCATGACCGCCAGGAGCGAGCGGCACGCGAGGTCCTCCTCCGCCCACGGGTCCTCCGAGAGCATCTGCACGTGGACGTCGAGGATGCGCGCGGTGTCGTCCGCGCGCTCGACGTAGCGACCGATCCAGAACAGGGACTCCGCGATCCGGCTCAGCACCCGTCCACCTCCGTACCGCTCGCTCCCGCGTGCCGTCGTTGTTGCTGTTGTTGCTGTTGCTGCTGCTGGGCGCTGCCCCCGCCCTCGTCCTCGGGGTTGGTCGCGATCGGGACACCGGGCGCGGCGGTGCCCGGCGCCGCGGCACCGGGCACGGCCGGGCTCGCCCCGGTCCCCGGGGCACCCGCCACCCCGGGGGACGCCGCGACGTCGGACGGGCGGCGCTCGTCGCGCGCGAGGACCCACGTGTCCTTGGAGCCGCCGCCCTGCGAGCTGTTGACGACGAGCTGGCCCTCCGGCAGCGCGACGCGTGTGAGCCCGCCCGGCAGGACCCAGACGTCGCGGCCGTCGTTCACCGCGAAGGGGCGCAGGTCGACGTGACGCGGGCGGAACGCGCCGTCGACGTAGGTCGGGGCGGTCGAGAGCTGCACGACGGGCTGCGCGATCCAGCCGCGCGGGTCCGCCTGCAGCCGTGAGCGCAGGGCGTCGAGCTCGGCGCGCGAGGCCGCCGGGCCGACGACGATCCCCTTGCCGCCCGACCCGTCGACCGGCTTGACCACGAGCTCGTCGAGCCGGTCGAGCACCTCCGCGAGCGCCTCCGGCTCCTGGAGCCGCCACGTGTCGACGTTCGCGAGGACGGGCTCCTCGCCCAGGTAGTAGCGGACCAGGTCGGGGACGTAGGTGTAGACGAGCTTGTCGTCGGCGACCCCGTTGCCGACCGCGTTGGCGATCGTGACGTTCCCGAGCCGGGCGCACGTCATGAGCCCCGGAACCCCGAGCACGGAGTCGGGCCGGAACTGGACGGGGTCGAGGAACTCGTCGTCCACCCTCCGGTAGACCACGTCCACGCGGCGACGCCCCTCGGTCGTGCGCATGTAGACGCGACCGCCCGCGCAGAACAGGTCGCGGCCCTCGACCAGCTCGACCCCCATGAGCCGCGCGAGCAGGGAGTGCTCGAAGTACGCGGAGTTGAACACGCCCGGGGTGAGCACGACGACGGTCGGGTCCGGGACGCCGTCGGGCGCGGACGCGAGCAGCGCGGCCAGGAGACGCTGGGGGTAGTCGACCACCGGGCGCACGCGCAGGCTCGAGAAGAGCTCGGGGAACGTGCGCACCATCGCGCGGCGGTTGGTGACGACGTAGCTCACGCCGCTCGGCACGCGCACGTTGTCCTCGAGGACGCGGAAGCCCCCGGCCTCGTCCCGGATCAGGTCGATCCCCGCGACGTGCACCCGCACGCCGTTCGCGGGCTCGATCCCCCACGCCTCGCGGTGGAACTCCGACGACGACAGGACGAGGCGCTGCGGCACCACGCCGTCCGCGACGGCCCGCTGCGGGCCGTACACGTCGGCGAGGAACGCCTCCAGCGCCCGGACCCGCTGCGCGACGCCGGCCGTCACGACGTCCCACTCGTCCGGCTCCACGACGCGCGGCACGACGTCGAGCGGGAACGGCCGCTCCTCTCCCGCGAAGTCGAACGTCACCCCCTGCGCGAGGTAGGCCCGAGCGAGCGCGTCGGCGCGCGCCGCGACCTCGCCCGCCGTGAGACGCGTCATCGTCGCGTGCACCCGTTCGTAGCGCGGGCGCAGCGAGCCGTCGCGGTCGAGCATCTCGTCCCAGGCCCGCGAGACCGGGTAGTCGTCGAACAGGTCCGCCATGCGCGCACGCTAGGACGCCCCCGATGCCGGGGAGTCACGGGCGTGTGTCCGCGGGGTAACGAGGCCCCGTCCCGCGTGACCGGGGCGGACCGGGACCCGGGCTCGTCCGGCCTTGGGTAGATTGCGCGCGTGGCGAGGAATCGATGGCTGGGACTGCTCGGCGACGCGGCGCGTGCGGTGGTCAAGGAGCTCACGCGGGGGTCGGGAGGACGTGGCGGGACCGCGGCGACCCGCACGCCGGGACGCGAGCGGACGACGTCGAGGCGCGAGCGGGCTTCGTCGGGCAGCACGCCGCGGCCGAGCCCGGGGCCGAAGCCGGGGCCTCGTCCCCCGGCGCGGCCCGCGGCGTCCGGCTACCCCGGCGACTACGGGGGCCGGGTCCGTGCGCAGTACGCGCCGCAGCTGGACGGCGACCCGGACCCCGGAGAGATCGTCTGGACCTGGGTGCCCTTCGAGGAGGACTTCTCGCAGGGCAAGGACCGGCCGGTGCTGCTCGTCGGCTCGGACGGGGCCTGGCTGCTGGGCGTCATGCTCACGAGCAAGGACCACTCGCGCGACGCCCGCGACGAGGCCCGATGGGGCCGCTACTGGCTCGACATCGGGTCGGGCCCGTGGGACGCCCAGGGTCGTGACAGCGAGGTCCGGCTGGATCGCGTGATCCGCGTCGACCCAGCCGCTGTCCGACGCGAGGGCGCCGTCGTGGGGCGCGACGTCTTCGACCGTGTGGTGGCGGGGATCTCGCAGCATCGCTGACCCCGCGGACCGGGAGCCCGACAGGGGACGCGACGCGGCGACCTCACGGCGTCGTCCGGCGGGGATCCTGCGGATTGGAGTTCGGACCACGACCGCTGGTAGTCTTGGTGGTCGCGTGTCCGCCCAGGTCGGCGGGCACAGCCCCAGCACCTCTCCACGGGTTCCCCACCCCAGTCCCGGAGCTGGAGCCGCCCTCTACGACCTATCCGCTCGCTCCGGCGAACAGAACCAGAGAGTCCACACGTGGCAAACATCAAGTCCCAGATCAAGCGCATCCGTACGAACGAGAAGGCTCGCCTGCGCAACAAGGCGGTCAAGTCCGAGCTCAAGACGTACGTGCGCCGCGTGCGCGAGGCCGTCGCCGCGGGCGACAAGGACGCGGCGAGCACCGCGCTCCAGGCTGCGTCGCGCAAGCTCGACAAGGCCGTCTCGAAGGGCGTCATCCACGCGAACCAGGCCGCGAACCGCAAGTCGGCCATCGCGAAGGCCGTCAACGCTCTCTGAGCGCACGGTTCGCCCGCGTCGGCGTGACACGCTGAGCGTCACGACGGCCGCACAGGCTTCCCACGGAGGGGCGCCGACCCGCACGGGTCGGCGCCCCTCTGTGCGTGCAGTGAGCGAACGCCCCTACCCGGCGAGGTAGAGCCCTGGTCCGGCGAGGTAGAGGCGTGGTCCGGCGAGGTAGAGGCGTGGTCCGGCGAGGTAGAGGCGTGGTCCGCCGCTGCCGGCCCGTCGAGCGCGCTCAGCGACCGTGGGCGCGGGCGATGGTGAGGACCGCGCGCTCGACGGCGAAGACCGGGTCCCTCCCCGCGCCCTTGACCTCGGCGTCGGCCTGCGCGACGGCGCTGATCGCCGTCGCGAGGCCCTCCGGGGTCCATCCCGCGAGCTCGCGGCGTGCGCGGTCGACCTGCCAGGGGGCGAGTCCGAGGTCCTTGGCGGCGATGCCGCCGCGGCCGCGCATCGCGCCGACCTTCGCGAGCGCGCGGAGCTTCATCGCGAGCGCCGCGACGAGCGGCACCGGGTCCGCGCCGGTCGCGAGCGCGTGTCGCAGGAGCGCGACGGCCTCCCCCGCGTTCCCTGCCACGGCCGCGTCGGCGACGCGGAAGCCGGTCGCCTCGACCCGGCCGCCGTAGTAGCGGTCCACGACGGCCTCGCTCACGGTGCCGTCCGTGTCAGTGACGAGCTGGTTGCAGGCCGCGGCGAGCTCGCGGAGGTCGTTGCCGACCGCCTCGACGAGCGCGCGCACCCCCGACGCGTCGATGCGTCGCCGGGCGCGGCGAAACTCGGCGGTGACGAACGCGGTCTTGTCGGAGTCCTTCTTGATCGCCTCCACCGCGACGACCGGCGCGCCGCTCGCCTTGATCGCGTCGAGCATGCGCTTGCCGCGCACACCGCCCCCGTGCACGACGACGACGGTCGTCTCCGGATCGGCCGTCGGGACGTAGTCCACGACGTCGGCGACGAGCGCGTCGGTCGCCGCCTCCGCGCCCTCGACGACCACGACCTTGGCCTCACCGAAGAGGGACGGGCTCGTGGCGACCGTGAGCATGCCCGCCTGGTAGGTCGCCCCCTCCATCGTGACCTTCTCGACCTCCGGGTCCCGCTCGCGCGCGAGCCCGACGATCGCGTCCACGGCGCGCTCGGCCAGGAGCGACTCGGGTCCCTGCACCAGCACGACCGGCGCGATCCGGACGTCGTCCCACGCGAGCGACGGGCCGGCGGACGGGCGGGCGGTACGGGTCGGCGCGGGCATGGCACCAGCCTCCCACGAGCCACCCACCGCGCGAGAACGCTCGCACCCGCCCACCCGCCTCGGACACCACCGAAGACCTTCCACCACGGCCCCTGGGAAGCATCCCCCGAGGCCGACCGCACCGGCCGCCTCAGCCGCACCCGGCGGCGGCGAGGAGTCCGTCGCGCACGACGAGCGCGAACGTCCCGCAGGTGTCGGTCCGCAGGACCGTGGCGCCCACGCCCCGGTAGAGGTCGAGGGCCCGGTCGGTCGGGTGGCCGTAGGTGTTCTCCCCCGAGCTGACGAGCGCGACCGTCGGGGAGAGCAGCTCGGCGAGGCGGTCGGACTGTGTCGCCGATCCGTGGTGCGCGACCTTGACGACGTCGACCGGACCGGAGCCGCGCTGCGCGAGGGTCCGGGCGAGCGCAGCCTGGCCGGCGTCCTCCAGGTCGCCCAGCGCGACGACGTCCATCCCCGCCACGTGCAGGAGGAGCGCCACGCTCGCGTCGTTCGCGCCGCCGTCGGACTCCGTGAGGGCGGTAGGTGCCGTGCTCGGGCGCGCGGCGCTCGTCGGCACGCCGCCCACCCCGGCCTGGAGCACCTCCCACCGCACGCCACCGGTGCCGGGATCTCCGGACGCGCCGGCGTCCTGACGACCGTCCACGTCGTCGACGCCGCCCGAGCTGCCGGTGGCGCCCGGCTGTGCGACCTCGACCGGGACGCCCGCGCCCGTGAGTGCGGCGAGCGTGCGCTCGGCCTGCTCCGGCGGATCGGCCGTCGCGGTCACGAGGGCGCGCGCGACGGCCCGGCCGCGCAGCACGGCGTCGAGACCGCCCACGTGGTCGGCGTGGAAGTGGCTGAGGACGAGGAGGTCGACCCGGTCGACGCCGAGGCGGTCGAGGCAGCCGCCGGCGGCGGCTCCCGGTGGCCCCACGTCCACGACCACCGCCGACCGGGGTCCGGAGCGCAGCACGAGGGCGTCGCCCTGCCCGACGTCGCACGCGACCACAGCCCAGTCCTGCGGCACCGGGCCGGTCGTCACGACGAGCGGGCGCACGAGGGCGACGACGAGCGCCACCAGGCCCACGACGGCGAGCGCTCCGGCCACGACCTGCCCCGGGGACGGGCGCGGCCGCCTCGGCGTCGTGCCGGGCCAGCCCTTGCCTCGGCGGTCGCCGGACCATCGTCGCCGGGTGACGCGGACCACCCGGGCGGCGCGCTCGCGCAGGGGTGGTGACGACGCTCGCCGGGCGGCGCGCCGCTCCCCGGCCTCGCGCAGCGCGCGCGAGCGGAGCACGACGGCGAGCAGCACGACGGTCCCGAGCGCGAGCAGGACCAGCCCACCGACGCCCCCCGGCCACGGCAGCCGCGCGCCGGGGAGACCCGCGAACGCCTCCGCGACGCCGGCGATCCACCCGGTGAAGATCCCGGCGGCCCACCCGAGCGCCGTCGCCGCGGCGGGCCACCACGGCGCGACCACGGTGGCGAGGACGCCCAGGACGGTCGCGGGACCGAGCGCCGGGGCCGCGAGCAGGTTCGCGGGGACGGACCAGGTGCTCACGCTCGGGTCGAGCAGGACGAGGACGGGCGCGCACGCCGCCTGGGCGGCGACGGGCACCGCGACCACTTGCGCGGTGGTGCGCCCGCACCACGGCGCGAGCCGAGCAGCGAGGGGCGACGTGAGCAGCGCGAGCCCGGCCGTCGCCGCGACCGAGAGCACGAAGCCGTACGAGCGGGCGAGCGCGGGGTCGAGGACGAGCAGCACGACGACCCCGGCCGCAAGGGCGGCCACGGCGCGCGACGGCCTGCCGAGCGCGATGCCGACCACCCCGACGACGCCCATCGCGGCCGCCCGCAGCACGCTGGGCTCCGGGTGGACGAGCACGACGAAGCCCGCCATGGCCGCACCGGTGATCAGCACGCGCGCCCAGCGGGGCGCACGGGCGAGGACGCACAACCCGGCCACGCAGGCCACGACGATCGCGAAGTGCCCGCCGGACACGGCGGTGACGTGCGTGAGCGACGTCGTCCGCATCGCGTCGGCGAGCACGGGGTCGAGCCGTGAGGTGTCGCCGACGGCCACGCCCGGGACGAGACCGCGCGCCTGCGGGCTCAGGCCCTCGGTCGCGTCGAGGAGCCCGCGGCGCATCGCGTGCACGCCGCGCAAGAAGACGCCCGGAGGCTCGACGACCCGCGGCGGGCCCTCCGTCCGGAGCATCGTCCGGTCCCCCTGGACCGCGAGCCGCCCCGTGACCACGACGGACGCCCCGTACGGGAGGCCCTCCCAGCCGTCGCCGGTCCCCGTGACGACGACGGTGCCCCCCGCGGCGGTCGTCACGCCACGCGCGGTGAGGTCGTGCAGGGAGACGCGTACCTCGTGGCGGTCGGTGGCACCCGACCACGGGTTCGACCGCGGCACGACGGCGGAGCGCACGGTCGCGGTGGCCGTCGCCGTCGCACCCTGGCCGGCGAGGTCGGCGAGGGCCTGCCGGTCGGCGAGCTGCGCGCCCGCGGACAGGAGCACCGCCGCCACGCACGCGACCACCAGGGCGACCTGTCCCAGCACGCGTCCGGTCAGGCCCCACCGCACGGGCTGGCCCGTTCGGACGGGCTGGCCAGGCCGGACGGGCCGGCCCGGGCCCGACGGGCGTCGTCGGTCTCCCGGCCCCGACGGCACGCGCGCGGCGCGTAGGGACGTGGCGGTTCCCGGGCCGGCCGCCGTCCCGCGGCGGGCTCGTCGCGCGCCGAGCAGCACCCCACCGAGCACGACGCCCAGCAGCGCGGCGGCGAGCGACGCGCCGCGCAGGACCGCCACCGGCGCCGCGCCGACCGCGAGGAACGCCGTCCCCCAGGCCGCGAGCGCCGCCGGGACGAGCCGCAGGTCGGTCACACGCGGACGAGGTCGCGCACGTCCGCGAGGACGGCGGGCCCGATCCCGCTCACCTCGCCGAGCTCGTCGACCGTCGTGAACGGACCGTTCTCCTCCCGCCACGCGACGATGCGCTCGGCGAGCACGGGCCCGATCCCGGGCAGCGCGTCGAGCGCCGCGGCGTCGGCCGCGTTGAGGTCCACCGCTCCGCCCGCGGTGGTCCCGGCCGCAGGTGGTGCCGACCCTGCGGCGGGCACCGCCTCACCGGGTCGCGGGACGACGATCTGCTCGCCGTCCGTCACCGTCCGGGCGAGGTTCAGCGCGGCGAGGTCGGCCTCGGCCGTCGCACCGCCCGCCGCCTCGAGCGCGTCCGCGACGCGCGCGTCGGCGGGGACGGTCACGAGTCCCGGCGTGGCGACCTGGCCCACGACGTGCACGACCACGCCGCCCGACGGTGCACCCTCGGCCCCGGTGCCCGCTCCCCCGCCAGCGGCTCCGGCCGGCTCTGCGGTACCGCCGTCGGTCGTCACACCGGCGCCCGCCGGGGCGACGGGCTCCGCGTCCGGTCCCGGCGCCGGACCGCCGGCCGCCGTCGTCTCGAGCGGCGCGACCGGAGTGACCCCTCCGGCCGGGGACCGCAGCAGCACGACCCCGGCCGCGAGGAGGAGCACGACCACCAGGGCGGCCACCGCCGTCCGGGGACGCAGCGCCCACCGGCGGCGCCCCTCCTCGCCGAGCCCGGCGAACCCCGCGTGCGACGTGGGGTGCCCGTACGTCGCGGTGTACGCGGTCGCCGCGGTCTGGGCCGCACGGGACCGCAGCGTGTCGACCGCCACGTCGCCCGGACCCGCAGGACCGGCGTCGTCCGTCCCCGGCTCTCCGGCCACGTCCGCGCGCCTGCTCTCGTCCACGTCGGGACGCGGCGGGAGCCAACCCGTGGCGCTGTCGTCCCACCCCCGCTCACGACCGTGCTCGTGGCGCTCACCACCCTCGGGCGCGGGCGGCTCCGCGCGGCGTCCAGGCGCCGCTCCGCCCGGCGGGAGCACCGTGCCGTCGCCCACGGGGCCGAGCACCGGCGTCCCCGGACCGCCCGGCCACGGACCGACGTCGGGCGCGGCGTCTGGGTCGCCCGGTGGTCCAGCCTGCGGGAGGGTCGCGGTCGCCGGGTGCCAGGCGAGCGCTGGTCGCCCTGTCCCAGTCACGGCGCGCAGACGCTGCCGGACGACCGCTCCCTCCCGCGCGGGGTCGCGAGCGGGACGGGCGTGCTGACGCGGCTCGGGTCGTGGAGTGGTCACGTCGCGCACCGTACGGAGGTCGGGCCGGGCGGGGCTCGGGCGCCGGACACTCCTGTGGACGAGACCGTCCGCGGACGGTCCTGTGCACGGCCAGGACCAGCGGTGCCCTCCCGTGGCAGGCCGAGGTGACGGGGCTCAGTGCGCGGTCGAGCCGCCCTCGACGCCCGAGCCGCGGTCCGCGAGCTCCGCGACGACGACCGCGAGCACGCCCGGTCCGACGTGCGCCCCCAGCACGGCGCTCACCGGGGTCACCACGACGTCCAGGCCCGTGCGAGCGGTCAGCTCGGACGCGAGCCGGAGCGCACCGACCTCGTCCCCGACGTGGTGGACCGCGAGCGCCGGCCGCGTCCGGCGCGCGGCGGACTCCACGGCCACCGTCGTCAGCCGCTCGACCGCCGCGGCCTTGGTCCGGACCTTCTGCACGACCTCGATCTTCCCGTCCCGCACGGCCAGCAGCGGCCGCACGCCGAGCACCGTCCCCAGCGCCGCGGACGCCGCGCTGAGGCGGCCGCCGCGGCGGAGGTGGTCGAGCGAGTCGACGAGGAAGACGGCGCGGCTCGCGTCGGCGACCTCGATGGCACGTCGGGCGACGACGTCCGTGCTCTCCCCCGCCACCGCGGCGCGGGCGGCGGCCTGCGCCGCGAAGCCCAGCCCCATCGCGACGGTCCGGGAGTCCACGACCCGCACCGGGACCGGTGCGTCGGCCGCCGCGAGCGCGGCCGCGTGCACCGTGCCCGACAGCTCGCCCGAGAGGTGGACGGAGACGATCTCCCGCGCCCCTGCGGCGGCAGCCGCGGCGTACGCCTCGGCGAAGGCGCGCGGCGTCGGCTGCGAGGTCGTGACCCGGCGACCGGCCTGGAGGTGCGCGGCCACGTCCTCGGCCGTGAGGCCCACTCCTTCGAGGGAGGACACGTCGTCGACGATCACGTGCAGCGGGACGGAGCGGAACCGCTCGTCGGGGACGGGCGGGAGGGACGCCGTCGAGTCGGTGACGACGTGCACGCGGTGGTCGGTCATGGCCGCGCCACCTTACGGCGCGCGCGGGCCGTCGCGCATCCCGGCCCGGCTGCGCCCGCGCGGCGCCGCCCCTACGATCCGAGCATGGCCGACGACGCCGCACAGTCCCCGACCGAGCTCGCCGCCCTGCGCGCGGCTGCCGCGCAGGCCGCCGCGGAGGCGGCGGAGGCCAAGGCCGTCGCCGCGCAGGCGGCTCTGGAGGCCGCGGAGGCGGCAGCGCAGACGGACGCCGCTGCCGGGACCGCGGTTCCCGGGAGCGCCGAGGCGAGCGGCTCGCGCGAGGGGGCGGCACCGTCGGGCACCGAGCCGAGCGCGAAGGCGGGCGAGCCCGCGGAGGAGGTTGCGCCGTCGGGCGCCGGGCAGACCGAGGGCTACGCCGCCGAGGTCGCGGCCGGCTATGCGTACCGGGGCGGCACGCTCGCGCTCGGCGCGCTGCTCGAGGGCGAGGCGGGCGCCGACCCGACGCCGCGCGCCGAGGTGCAGGTGGGGTTCGCCCTCAGCATGCTCAACCGGCACGGGCTCGTCGCCGGCGCGACCGGGACGGGCAAGACGAAGACGCTCCAGGGCATGGCGGAAGGACTGTCGACCGCGGGCGTGCCGGTGTTCCTCGCGGACGTCAAGGGCGACCTGTCCGGTCTCGCCGTGCCCGGCGAGTCGAACGAGAAGATCGTGGAGCGCTCGGCGTCGATCGGGCAGGACTGGAGCCCGACGACCTTCCCCCTCGAGTTCTACTCGCTCGGCGGGCTCGGGGCCGGTGTGCCGATCCGCACGACCGTGACGGACTTCGGCCCGTTGCTGCTGTCGAAGGTCCTCGGCCTCAACGAGACGCAGGAGTCGAGCCTCGGGCTGATCTTCCACTGGGCGGACTCCCAGGGGCTCGCGCTGCTCGACCTCAAGGACCTCCAGTCGACGATCGCCTACCTCACGTCGGACGAGGGCAAGGCGGAGCTCAAGGGCATCGGCGGGGTGTCCAGCGCGACGGCGGGCGTCATCCTGCGCGAGATCGTCGCGCTCCAGGCGCAGGGAGCCGACGTGTTCTTCGGCGAGCCCGCGTTCGCGACGTCGGACCTGCTGCGCACGGCCTCCGACGGCCGCGGCGTGATCTCCGCGCTCGAGCTCCCCGCGGTGCAGGACCGCCCCGCGCTGTTCTCGACGTTCCTCATGTGGCTGCTCGCCGACCTGTTCCAGGAGCTGCCCGAGGTCGGCGACGCGGAGAAGCCGAATCTCGTGTTCTTCTTCGACGAGGCGCACCTGCTGTTCACGGGGGCGTCGAAGGAGTTCCTCCAGCAGGTCGTGCAGACGGTGCGGCTCGTGCGGTCGAAGGGCGTCGGCGTGTTCTTCGTGACGCAGAGCCCCAAGGACGTCCCCGCGGACGTGCTCGCGCAGCTCGGCAACCGCGTGCAGCACGCGCTGCGCGCGTTCACGCCCGACGACGCCGCCGCCCTCCGCGCGGCCGTGCGCACCTACCCGACCTCGCCCTACGACCTCGAACGGCTGCTCCAGTCTCTCGGCACGGGCGAGGCCGTCGTCACGGTCCTCACGGAGAAGGGTGCGCCGACCCCGGTGGCCTGGACCCGCGTCCGCGCGCCGCAGTCGTCGATGGAGCCGGCGCCCACGGCCGTGCTCGACGGGATCGTCGCGGCGTCACCGGGGTTCGCGCGCTACGGGACGGCGGTCGACAACGAGTCCGCGTTCGAGCTGCTCCAGGTGCGCGTGCAGGAGCAGGCGGCCGCGCGGGCTGCGGCTGCGGCCGCCGAGGCCGAAGCGGCCGCCCAGGAGAAGGCGGCGAAGGAGGCCGCCAGGGAGGCCGAGCGCGCGGCCAAGAAGGAGCAGGCCGAGCTCGAGAAGATGCGCGCGAAGCTCGAGCGCGACGCCGCGAAGCCCCGCTCCGGGTCGGGCTCGTCCGGCTCGTCGCGCTCGCGCGCAGCGAACCCGCTCGACTCGTTCCTCCGCTCGGCCGGCACCCAGCTCGGCCGCGAGCTCACCCGCACCATCTTCGGCACCCGCCGCCGCTGACCCTGACCTTGACCCGCTGAGTGCATGAAATAGTCGCGTCCGGGCCTGGTGAGCGCGACTATTTCACGCACTCACGGTGTGGTTGTCCACAGCGGCGGGGGCCGGGGTTTCGCTGGGTCGCAGCGGGCGGCATCCTCGGTCGGCATGGTGACCCGGCAGAGCCCGACCGGCCCCTTTCGTACGCGCACGGCGCAGACCTTCGGGATGACGCCCGCGTCGCTGCGCAGCCCCTCGTTCGAGGCACCGTTCGCCGGGGTGCGGGTCCCGCGCGGGAGCCTCGTGTCCGTCCTCGACGTGTGCAGGGCCGCGGCCAGGGTCCTGCCCGACGGCGCGGCGTTGAGCCACGTCACAGCACTCCGGCTGGTCGGGATCGAGGTGCCCTGGCGGCTCGCAGACGACGACCGGATCCACGTCGTGACGCCACGCCGCGACCAGAGGCTGCAGCGGGCGAACGTCGTCGCGCACTTCTGCGGCCAGCGTGCACTGGAGACGACCATCGCTCACGGGATCCCGGTGACCTCCCCAGCCCAGACCTGGCTGCACCTCGCCCACACGCTCCCGCCGGACGATGTCGTCGTGCTCGCAGACTCCATGACCCGGCGAAAGGACCCTGCCACGACCGTGGGAGAACTACGCCGGCTCATGGACATGACGTACAAGATGCGCGGCATCGTGCGGTGCCGGGAGGCGATCGACCTCGTCCGGCCGGGGACCGACTCGAGCATGGAGACCCGGACGCGGCTTCTCCTCGTCCAGGCGGGACTGCCATGCCCGCAGGTGAACTTCCCGGCGCACGACGGCGCCGGTCGGTTCCTCGCCCTGCCCGACCTCTCCTACCCCGAGCTGCGCATCGCGATCGAGTACGACGGAGACATCCACAGGACCGACCCGGCAACCTGGCGGCGCGATGTCGAGCGTCGACAACGCCTCGGGGACGCCGACTGGATCATCGTCACGGCGACGGCCGACGACGTTCTCCGTCACCCGGAGCGCCTGGTGCGCCGCGTGCGCGCAGCGAGGGGACGCCGTCTGGCACCCGGCCGACGCATGAGTGCATGAAATAGTCGAGCCCGAAAGCCTCGGACGCGACTATTTCATGCACTCAGCGGGTCGGGGCGTCAGACGACGATGTTGACCAGCTTCGGGGCGCGGACGATGACCTTGCGGACCTCGGCGCCGTCGATCGCGCGCACGACGTTCGGCTCCGACAGCGCGGCGGCCGTCAGGTCCTCCTCGGAGATCGACGGCGGCACGTCCAGGCGGGCGCGGACCTTGCCCTTGACCTGCACGACGCACGTCACGGTGTCCTCGACGAGGTAGCGCTCGTCGGCCGTCGGGAAGGGCTCGTGCGCGAGCGAGCGCTCGTGGCCGAGGCGCTGCCACAGCTCCTCGGCGATGTGCGGTGCGACGGGCGCGGTCATGAGCACGAGCGGCTCGACGGCCTCACGGGGCACGCGGTCGAGCGACGTCAGGTGGTTGTTGAGCGTGATGAGCTTCGCGATCGCCGTGTTGGGGCGCATGTGCTCCATCTCGACCTGCACGTCGGCGATGGCGCGGTGCACGGCACGCAGGGTCGCGGCGTCGGCGGGCTCGTCGACGACCGTGAGCTCGCCCGTCTCCTCGGAGACGACGTTGCGCCACAGCCGCTGGAGAAAACGCTGCGACCCGACGACGGCGCGCGTCTCCCACGGGCGCGACAGGTCCAGCGGGCCCATCGACATCTCGTAGACGCGGAACGTGTCGGCGCCGTACTCGGCGTACATCTCGTCGGGCGTCACGACGTTCTTGAGCGACTTGCCCATCTTGCCGTACTCGCGCTGCACGACCTCGCCGTTCCAGCGGTACACGACCTCGCCCGAGCCGTCGGACGCGGGCTCCTCGACGACCTCGGCGGCCGGGACGTACTGGCCGCGCGCGTCGGTGAACGCGTACGCCTGGACGTAGCCCTGGTTGAAGAGCTTGTGGAACGGCTCGACGCTCGTCACGTGGCCCAGGTCGTAGAGGACCTTGTGCCAGAAGCGCGCGTAGAGCAGGTGCAGGACGGCGTGCTCGACGCCGCCGACGTACAGGTCCACTCCCCCGGCGCGACCGGCGCTCGGGTTGTGCTCCGGGCCCATCCAGTAGCGCTCGAGGCCCCCGTCGACCACGACGTCCTCCGCGCCGCCGTCCCACCGCGGGTCCAGGTAGCGCAGGTAGTACCAGCACGACCCCGCCCAGTTCGGCATGGTGTTCGTGTCGCGGCGGTACTGCTTCGGGCCGTCACCCAGGTCGAGCGTGACGTTGACCCACTCGTCGTTGCGGCCGAGCGGCGCCTCGGGCGACGAGTCGGCGTCGTCGGCGTCGAACGTGCGCGGCGCGTAGTCGGGGACGTCCGGCAGGTCGACGGGCAGCAGCGCGTCGGGGATCGCGACGGGCTGGTCGTTCTCGTCCCAGACGATCGGGAACGGCTCGCCCCAGTAGCGCTGGCGGCTGAACAGCCAGTCGCGCAGGCGGTAGGTCGTGGTGCCCTCGCCGAGGCCCTTGCCGACGAGCCACTCCGTGATGCGCCGCTTGGCCTCCGCCACGCCCAGACCGTCGAGCGACACCTCGTCGTTCGACGACCCGACGGCGACACCGTCGCCCGTGTACGGGCCCGTGAAGTCCTCGGGGAGCCCACCCTCGGGCTCGACCGTGCGCACGACCGGCAGCCCGAACGCCTCGGCGAACGCGAAGTCGCGCTCGTCTCCGCCCGGGACGGCCATGATCGCGCCCGTGCCGTAGCCCATGAGCACGTAGTCGGCGGTGAAGACCGGGATCGTCTGCCCGTTCACCGGGTTCACCGCGAGGTGCCCGGTGAACACGCCCGTCTTCTTGCCCGCGTCCGCCTGGCGCTCGACCGCCGTCTTCGCGGCGGCCTCGCGGCGGTAGGCGGCGACCGCCTCGACCGGCGAGCGGTGCCCGCCCGTCCACGCGCTCGACGTGCCGTCGGGCCAGTGCGCCGGGACCTCGTCGAGCAGCGGGTGCTCGGGCGACACGACCATGAACGTCGCACCGAACAGGGTGTCGGGGCGCGTCGTGAAGACCTCGATCTCGCCGCCGGACTCCGCCGCGGCGTCGTTCGCGCCGTCGGGCGTGCCGAGCACGGCGAACCGCACGAGCGCGCCCTCGCTGCGACCGATCCAGTTGCGCTGCATCGCCGTGACCTTCTCGGGCCAGTCGATGAGGTCGAGGTCGTCGGCGAGGCGGTCGGCGTACGCGGTGATGCGCATCTTCCACTGGCGCAGGCTGCGCTGGAACACCGGGAAGTTGCCGCGCTCGGAGCGGCCGTCGGCCGTGACCTCCTCGTTCGCGAGGACCGTGCCCAGGCCTGGGGCCCAGTTCACCGGCGACTCGTCGACGTACGCGAGGCGCTGGGAGTCGACGACGGCGCGGCGCTGCTCCGGCGTGAGAGTCGCCCAGTCCGCACCCTCCTCGACGCCCTCGACACCGCCCGGGACCGGGCGCGCCCCGGAGGCGAGCTCGGCCTCGAGCTCGCCGATGCGGCGCGCACGGCCGCGGCCGCCGTCGGGGCGCAGCGCGTCGGCGTCGTACCAGGAGTCGAAGATCTGGAGGAAGATCCACTGCGTCCAGCGCACGTAGTCGGGATCGATCGTCGCGAACGTGCGGCGCGAGTCGTGCGCCAGGCCGAGGCGGCGCAGCTGGCGCCGCATGTTCGTGATGTTCGCCTCGGTCGTCACGCGCGGGTGCTGGCCCGTCTGCACGGCGTACTGCTCGGCCGGCAGGCCGAACGCGTCGTAGCCGAGCGCGTGCAGCACGTTCTCGCCGCGCATGCGCCGGAAGCGCCCGACGACGTCCGTCGCGATGTACCCGAGGGGGTGCCCCACGTGCAGCCCCGCGCCCGACGGGTACGGGAACATGTCCATGATGAAGTACGGGCTCGCGCCCTCGGGGCCGTTGCCGTCGCCGTCCGTGAGCTCCCCCGTGGGGTTCGCGGCGAAGAACGTGCCGCGCTGCTCCCAGAGCTCCTGCCACTTGAGCTCGATCTGCTCCGCGAGCGCCGGCGTGTAGCGGTGGGCGGGGCCGCCCGCGGCGGGGGCGTCCGGGGCGTGCGGGATCGAGGTCGTGTCAGGCGTGGTCACCCGGCCGAGTTTACCGGCCGGCGGGAGGCCCGACGGCGGCCCGTCCGCCCGTGCGAGGATGTCCGCCGTGATCATCGTGACGACCAACGAGGTGCCCGGCTACCGCATCGACGCGGTGCTCGGCGAGGTGATGGGCATGACCGTGCGCAGCGCGAACATCGGGGCGAACTTCGTCGCGTCGTTCCGCTCGATCGGCGGCGGCGAGGTGACGGAGTACACGAAGCTCGTCTACGAGTCCCGCCAGGAGGTCATGCACCGCATGGTGCAGGAGGCGCAGCGCCGCGGCGGGAACGCCGTCGTGGGCATGCGCTTCGACACCGGCGAGATCGCGGCGTCGTTCTCGGAGGTGTGCGCGTACGGGACCGCGGTCGTGGTCACGCCGATCCCGGCGGGCCAGCCCGGCGCGACGGCGCAGTCCGCCCACCAGGCGCAGGGCGCCCCCGCACCCCAGCAGCCGGGCGGGCACGGCTACCCGCAGGACGCTGCACCCGACCAGCCGGCCTGGCGCTGACGCACGCTGCGGTGCCCGCCGCCGGACCGTCGCGGGGCCGCGGCGCGCGTCAGAACAGCGTCATGATGATCGGGCCCTTGACCAGCAGGATCCACGCGACGAGCGCGACGTAGCCGATCGCCAGGAACAGGTGCCGGTTGCCCACGAGGGTGCGACGCACGCCGTCGCCCGCCGGCAGGTACCCCTCCTGGACCGCGTGGACCACCTGGTACCAGAACAGCGGGAGCATGGCGAACCACACGACCATGCAGTAGGGGCACATCGCCGAGATCTCGTACATCGTCGTCCAGATGAGGAAGACGATCAGGCCCATCCCGAGCGTCGTCCCGCCGAGGAGCGACAGCCAGTACCAGCGCGGGAGCCGCGCCCCCGCGAGCAGCACGACGCCCGTCGTGATGACCACCGGGAACGCCGCGATGCCGAGCAGCGGGTTCGGGAACCCGAGGAGCGAGCCCTGCCAGGAATCCATCGCGTCGCCGCAGTCGAGCAGCGCGTTGAAGCTGCACGACGGCACGTGGTTCGGGTCCGCGAGCTTGAGGAACTTCTCGATCGCCAGCGCCGCCGAGCCGAAGAGGCCGATCACGCCCAGCACGACGAGCAACCAGCCCATCGTGCGCGTGCTGATCGGGCGGGGACCGGACGACGGCAGCGGCTCGTCGTCGTGGTCGGCGGACACGCTCGCACCGGCGGTGGCGCTCTTGCTCACGGGGACGCTCCTCGTGGGTCACCGGCTCGCGCCGGACGTGACGGCGCGCACGGCGGTGCACGCACGGCACAACCTACCGCGCGTCGCTGGATCCCGGCTGGGAGTCCGCCGAGGTAGAGCCCCGGTCCGCGGCTCTACCTCGGCGGGCTGACCGGCTCCATGGCAGGCGAGCGGGCGTCGTCGGGCAGGGTGGCGACGACGACGCCGGCGGGGCGGCGGCCGACGAGGAGGATGATCGCGAGGCCGGCTACGGTGAGGACGACGCCGGTCCAGGCCGGGGCGAGGTAGCCCCAGCCGGCGGCGATGACGAGACCGCCGAGGAACGCGCCGTTCGCGTTGCCGACGTTGAGCGCGGAGTGGCACAGCGCCGCGCCGAGCGAGGGCGCGGCGGGCGACAGGTCCATGAGGCGCGTCTGGAGCGAGAGCCCGAGGACCTGGGACGTGACGCCGAGCAGGAAGAGCGACAGCATGGCGGGGACGGGGTGGTGGCCGGTGAGGGCGAACAGCGCGAGCGTCACGCCCGTGGAGACGAACCCCAGGTAGACGGTGCGCATGACGGAGCGGTCGGCGAGCCGGCCCCCGAGGATCGTGCCGACGGTCATGCCGACGCCGAAGATCGCGAGCACGAGCGGCACGGCGGCGGACGACAGGCCAGTGACGCGCGTGATGGTCGGCTCGACGTAGGAGTAGACGGCGAACATGCCGCCGAACCCGACCGCGGCGCCGACGAACCCGAGCCACAGGGGCCCGTTGCGCAGCGCGCCGAGCTCACGGCGCACGCTCGAGTCCTCGTTGCCCGCGCCGGTCGGGACGAGCCGCCACAGGGCGGCGAGCGTGACGAGGCCGAGGGCGCCGACCACGACGAACGCGGCGCGCCAGCCGAGCTGCTGCCCGGCGAAGGTCGAGAGCGGGACGCCGACGACGTTCGCGATGGTCAGCCCGGCCATCATGGTCGCGACGGCGCGCCCGCGGCGCCCGGGGCCGGCGACGGCGGCGCCGACCGCGGCCCCGACGCCGAAGAACGCGCCGTGCGGCAAGCCTGCGAGGAACCGCCCGGCGACGAGCGTCTCGATGCTCCCCGCGGTCGCGGAGAACAGGTTCCCGAGCGTGTAGAACGCCATGAGGGCGAGGAGCAGCGTCTTGCGCGGCAGGCGCGCCGCGACGACGGTGAGCAGCGGCGCCCCGACGACGACGCCGACGGCGTAGGCCGTGATGGCGTGACCCGCGGTGGGGATCGAGACGTCCAGGTCGGTCGCGATGTCGGACAGCAGGCCCATCGTCGCGAACTCGGTCGTGCCGATGGTGAAGCCACCCATCGCGAGCGCGAGGAGCGCGGGTCCGGCCCCGCGCAGGCGTCCGGCGCTCGCGGGGGGCGTGCCCGTGGGGGGTGCGTCCGCGGCAGGCGCGGGCGTGGCGGTGCTGTCGGTCATGGTGTCCTCGGGCGTCGTGGGCAGGGCGGCGGTGGAGGTCTCGGACCGAAATAGCGATCGAATCGATTCGAGGGGTGTCGGCGACGTCGGCGACGAGAACAGGGGCAGGCCGTCAGTCTAGGCGGAGACGGGCTCCGCGCGCACGACCCACACGTGGTCCGCGGCGCGCAGGCCGAGCTGCGCGGGCGGCGTCGGGCGCGCGGCGTCGGGGCCGGAGCCCGGCCCGGCAGCGCCGGGCGGCGACCAGACGACGGAGAGGATGCCGGCGTACTCGCGGCGCTCGCGCACCTCGACGCCGGTGTCCAGACCGACGCCGATCTCCGCGAGGTAGCGCAGGACGTCCGGGTCGGCGTCGGAGATCCGCGCCACGGTCCCCCGGTCTCCCACCACGAGGTCCGCGAGCGGCACCGCGGGCGGACGCACGACGCTCCCGTCCGCCCCGGGGATCGGGTCGCCGTGCGGGTCGCGCGTCGGGTGCCCGAGGCGCGCGTCGATCCGCTCCATGAGCAGGTCGGAGACGGCGTGCTCGAGCACCTCGGCCTCGTCGTGCACCTCGTCCCAGCCGTAGCCGAGCTCGGACACGAGGTAGGTCTCGAGCAGCCGGTGGCGTCGCACCATGGCGAGCGCGAGGCTGCGCCCGCGCTCGGTGAGCGTGATCGCCCCGTAGGGCGCGTGCTCGAGGAGACCCTGGGCGCTGAGACGGCGCACGGTCTCCGAGACCGTGGAGGCGCCGACGCCGATGCGCTCGGCGAGGAGCTTGGTCGTCACCCTCTCGTCCGACCACTCCTGGGCGGCCCAGACGACCTTGAGGTAGTCCTGGGCGACGGGCGTCAGGTCGGTCGGGTGGTCCACCCGTCCACCCTAGGTCACGGGCTCGACCGCGGTCCTCAGGGTGTCGCGGGTCGGACGAGCTGGAGCCGCACCTCGACCGTGCCCTCGTCGCGCACCTGGACCGGCGCGACGGGCGGCACGGCGATGCCGAAGTCGGAGAAGCGGACGCCGATCGCACCGGTCGCGAGCACCCCGTCCCCGGAGCGCTGCGCCTCGAGCGCCACCGTCACGGCCTCGGTCTCGTCGCGGATCGTCAGCGCGCCAGACGCCTCGAGGCGCACCGGAGCCGTCGTGGACGAGAGCTCGCTGACGTCGAGCGGCGAGGTGAGCGAGAAGAGCGTGGTCGGGTAGAGGTCGGTCTCGAGCGCCTGCTGGAGCTGGCGGTCTGCCACGGAGGACCCGGTCCGGAGCGTCGTCGTCTCGACCGTCACCGTCGCGGTCTGCAGCGAGCCCGACCGCACGCGGAACGTCCCGGTGACGTCCGGGGTGACACCCAGGAGCACGGCCTCGTCCGCCGGGACGTCCAGGACGTCGGCGCGGAAGCCCGCCTCGGACCCGGGGCCGACGACCCACTCGCCGTCGACGTCGAACGGGCCGGGCACGGCGGGCGCGGCCGACGCCGTCGACTCCCCCGGCGACTGCAGGCCCAGCGGCGGCGGCGTGCGGCCCTCGCGCACCTCCGAGTACACGAAGGGTGCGAGAAGCACCACGACGAGCGCGAGGACCACCGACACGACGATCCAGCGCGTGGACCTGCTCATACGGCACATCCTGCCGTGTCCGGCCACGCGCGGCCAGGACCGACGCGCGCCGTCTCAGCCCTCGGTGGCGGGCACGTCGTCGGAGGGCTCGTCGGCGGGGACGTCCCCGCCCTCGACGCCCTCCTCGCCGCCGTCGTCGCCGGCCGGCTCCTCGACGACAGGCACGCCCGACGGCGTGGGCCAGGCGATGCGCGGCCAGACCTTCGCCGACTCGTCGGTCCCGATCTGCACGAGCTGCCAGTCGACGATGCGGCGCCGCTCAGGGTCGAAGCGCAGCACCGTCATCTCGGCCGTGCCCTTGAGCGGGCCGATGCGGAGCTGGTCCTTGACCGCCCCCGCGGTGCTGCCGCTCACGTACCGGACGCCGCCGCCCATCCGCTCCGGGCCGGACCGGGTGTGCATGTGGCCGGAGATCTGGTTCGGCACGCAGCCGGAGTCGAGCGCCTCGTTCCCCATGCGCGGCGTGTGGATGAGGAGGAGGTCGATCCCGTCGCCGTCCTCCTGCTCGGCGCACGCGACCTCGGTGAGCCGGGTCGCATACTCCTCGGGGGTCTCCTCGCGAGGAGGCTGGCTGCCCAGGCCGAGGCGCGTCTCGAGCGGGTCGCGGTCGCCGAGGATGCGGATCCCCTCGACCTCGACGACCTTCCCGTCCAGCACGGTCTGGCCGTTGGCGCGCTCCTGCGCCGAGGTCTCGACGCTGTCGTGGTTGCCGTCGGAGACGACCATCGTCGCGCCCTTCGGCACCGCGGACGCGAACGAGTCGACGCAGAACGACTCGACCGCCGTGCCGTTCATCGTCGTGTCCCCGGCGTTGAGCACGATCGACGCCCCGGAGCGCTCGGCCGCGGTCCGGACGAGCGGCGTCATGCCCGTGTTGCAGTGCAGGTCGCTCACGACCAGGAGCGTGACGAGGTCCTCCTCGGCCGCGGGCTCCGGAGCCGGCTCCTCCGTCGTCTCCGCGTCGGCCGACCCCTCCGCGCCGGAGACGTCCCCGCCCGCGTCCTCGCCACCGGTGCCCGACGGCGGAGCGTCGGTCGCACCGTCCTCGTCCCCCGTCGTGGTGGTCGCGTCGGGCGACGTGGCGTCGTCGGGCGAGGACTCGTCGTCGGGTGAGGGCTCGTCGTCGGACGTCGTGGTGGCCGCGGCCAGCGGCGCGGTCAGGCGCTGGATGCGCTCACGGCGGTCCCACGCGGCGACGAGGTTGGCGTCCGCGCGTGCGTAGAAGTCCTCGTTCTCGCGGTAGAGGTCGATGAGCATGGCGCCGTAGGTGTCGACGACGCCCGCGAGCCGGCCGGTGATACGCGCGCCCTCGAGCGGGGTCCCGTCGAACACGGCGGACGCGCGCTGGGACGGGCCTGTCGTCGTGCCGGGGTCGCTCGCGACGAGCGACGCACCGACGAGGGACACGAGCACGACCCCCGCCGTGATCTCGTACGTCCGCGGCGCGACGCGCTCGGTGAGCTCGCGGCGGCGCGGCGGGCCGAGCAGGAGGTAGAGCCCGGCGCCGACGGCCGCGACGACAAGGATCGCGAACCCGGTCCGGCGCAGCGCGTCGACGACGAGGGCCCGCGCGACGGACCCGATCGTCTCCTGCGGGCCGCCGAAGAAGCGCAGGTAGTCCTCGAGGTCCTGCGACAGGCCCTCGAGCGTGTCGGCCTGCCCGACCGCGGTGAGGTCGGCGGGGATCTCCTCCACCGTGACGTCGGCGCCGAGGCCGAGCGGCAGCGGAGAGTCGATCTGGATGGTGCCGAGCGGGCCGAGGTCGACGGTGACGAGGCCGTTCGTCGTGACCTCGTAGAGCGCCTCGTGCGGGCCGAGGCTGCGCTCGGCCGTCGCGGTCGTCACCCCCCACACGACGCACGGCACGAGCGCGAGCAGGACGGCGAGGGTCCAGCGGACCCAGCGGGGCGGGGTGCGGTGCGGACGGCTCATCACCGCCCAGCCTCCCGGATCCGGGCTCCCGCCGCCAACCGCGAGGGCCGCGCACCCCGCCGCGAGGGTGCGGCGGGGCACGCGGGACGGCGCGTCGTCAGGACTTCGCGTTCCGCAGCGTGACGAGCGCCACGCCCGCGGCGACGAGCATGAGCACCACGCCGATGAGCGACGTCGTGCCCACGCCGCTGCCGAACGCGGCGTGCGCGGAGTCCAGCAGCGCCTGCGCCTGCCCGGCGGGCAGGGTGGACGCGACCTGGGTGGCGCCCCCGAGCGTCTCGGCCGCGGCGACGGCGTCGGCCGCGGGTACGCCTGCCGGGACGACGACGTTCGCGTGGTACGACGCCGTGAGGATGCTTCCGAGCACGGCGGTGCCGAGGACCGCACCGACCTCGTACGCGGTCTCGGAGATCGCGGACGCCGCACCCGCCTTGGCGGCGGGGACGGACGACACGATGAGGTCGTTCGACACGGTCTCGGCCGCGCCGACGCCGAGCGACAGCACGACGAACGCCACCATGAGCAGCGCGAGCGTGCTCTGCCCCGCGCCCGCGGCGACGATCGCGTACCCCGTCGCGGAGAACAGCAGCGCGACGGCGACGACGTGCGCCGGGCGCACGCGGCGCACGACCCGCACCACGCCCAGGCCCGCCACGATCATGACGAGCAGGCCGGGCAGGAGCGCGACGCCCGCCTGCATCGGCGTGAGCCCGAGCACGAGCTGCACGTCCTGGGACACGAAGAACAGGAACCCGACGAGCGAGAACACGGACAGCAGGTTGACGAGCACGGCGCCGCTGAAGGCCCCATGGGTGAACAGGCGCACGTCGATCATCGGGTCGTGACGGCGGAGCTGGCGGCGCACGAACAGCGCCCCGGCGGCCAGCCCGACGACGACGCTCCCGAGCGCGAGCGTGCTCACCCCGGACTTGGCGAGCATCTTGATGCCGTAGACGACCGGGGTCATGGTCGCCATGACGAGCACGATCGACAGCACGTCGATGCGGCCCGGGGCGGGGTCGCGCGACTCGGGCACGAAGAACGGCGCGAGCGCGAGCAGCAGCACGAGCACGGGCACGGCGAGGAGGAAGACCGAGCCCCACCAGAAGTGCTCGAGCAGGAACCCGCCGACGATCGGGCCCAGCGCCGACCCGGCGGCGAACCCGGCCGCCCAGATCGCGATGGCCAGACGGCGCTCCTCGCGGTCGACGAAGACGTTGCGCAGGATCGAGAGCGTCGACGGCATGAGCATCGCGCCGAAGAAGCCGAGCGCCGCGCGGGACGCGACGAGCGCGCCGGCCGACGGCGCGTACGCGGCGACGACCGACACGGCCGCGAAACCGACGGCGCCGACGAGGAGCAGCCGGCGGCGTCCGACGCGGTCGGCGAACGAGCCCATCGGCACGAGCAGGCCGGCGAGCACGAGCGGGTAGATGTCGATGATCCACAGCAGCTGCGTCCCGCTGGGGCGCAGCGACTCGGAGATCTGGGGCAGCGCGAAGCTCAGCACGGTGTTGTCGATCGACACGAGCAGCACCGGGAGCATGAGCACGGCGAGCGCGAACCAGCGGCCGGCGGCGCCGCGCGCGGGTCCGCGCGTCGCGGGCGCGTGCTGGGCGGGTGCGGTCCGGCCGGCCGTCGAGGTCGTCGTCACGGGGGTCGTCACGGCGAGAGGTCCTTCCACGTTCTGCGGGCGGTCGGGGCAGCGCGGTGGCGCCGAACTTCCAAACCGTCCAGACGGTACAGTAACGATCTCGAGCCTCGGCGTCATCCCGAGCACGGTGTGACGCTGCGCACCGACGCCTCTCCCCTGCCGACCGTCGCCTGCGGCCCCACCCCCCGGCCGGAACGGCCAGCGCACCACGCCCTCCCACTACCCTCGGAACCATGCCGCCGCCCCCTGCCGCCCGCGCCAAGGTCCTGCGCGCGTTCGCGTCCCTGCTCGTCGAGCAGGGCGAACGCGCCGCCACGCTCGAGGCCGTCGCCGAGCGTGCCGGCGTCTCCAAGGGCGGCCTGCTCTACCACTTCGGATCCAAGGACGCGCTCGCCGACGGTCTCACCGCGCACCTGCGCGAGCTCACCGCCGCCGACGTCGAGAGGATGCGCGCTGCACCTGCGGGTGCCGTCGACTACCTCATCCGCACCTCGACGCTCGTCGACACCGAGTTCGAGCTCGTCTACCTCGCCGTCTCGCGCCTGGCGCAGGGGTCGTACCCACGCGCGCGCGCGGCGCTCGACGGCGCGCACGACGCGTGGACCCGCGCCGTCCTCGACGAGGTCGGCGACCCCGTCGTCGCGAACGCGATCGTCCTGCTCAGCGACGGGCTCTACGCGCACGCCGCGCTGAGCAGCGACGTGCTCGGGCGCGTCACCGGCGGTGGCGAGGTGGACGACGGCGCCGACACCGCCGGCGAGGACCTCGCCTTCCGGGGGCCGCGCCCGGGTGACGACGTCGACGACCTCCTCCGGCTCATCGGCGAGCTCGTCGCGCTGCGCCGCGCGTCGACGGGCTGAGCAGTCCCCTCACGCGGGAGGGCCCGGTGGCACGTCCGTCGACGCGCCACCGGGCCCTCGTGCTCGGGCGTCGCCCGCGATTACCCGCCGAGCCAGAACGGGACGGAACGCGCGCGCGTCACCGACTCACCGTCGACGTCGGCCGTGAAGGAGACGTCCACCTGGCCCTCGACCGGCTCGGTCGTCCGCACCGCGAACGCCTGGTACGCGCTCGCTCCCGCCGCGACGCGCGGGAAGTGCTTGCGGCCGAACGGCGTCTCGACGCTCACGTCGGCGGTGCTGTCACCCTCGTTGAGCACGCGCACCGCGAAGTACAGCTTGCCCGCGATCCAGCGCTGGCTCACGTCGACGGAGAAGTGCGGCCCGGGGTCGTCGGCGCAGGGGTCGGCCGTCGGGGCGTCCTCCCAGAGGGCCCGGTGGTACCGCGAGTACGACCCGCCGTCGACCGGGACCGAGACGCCGAAGAGCAGGTCGACGTCCTCCAGGCGCCACTCAGGGCTGTAGGAGGGCGAGACCGTGCCGTCGTCGTACGTGACGAACGTCGGCCACGGCTGACGGCTCGTGAACGGTTGCCCGAACCCACCGCCGCCGTACACGACGTCGTCATACCCCTCGTTCGGCCCCACCCAGTCCATCTCGAGCGTCCCTGCGTCAGCGCCGGACGGCGGCGACACGACGACGTCCACGGCCGGCGCGCCCTCGTCGCACACCGGCGTCACGGAGACGACCTCGAGGTCGCAGCGCGGTTGGACGACGGCGCGCCACCTGAGCAGGAGCCGTCCGTCGCCGTCCATCTCCCAGGCTCCGCCCCAGAGCGGGAACTCGTAGCCCGCGGACGGCGTCGCGACGATCCCTCGGTCCGTGCGCGAATAGCTGATCGCCTCGGTGTCGTCAGGAAGCACGACGTCGTCCGGTGTCGCCGCGCAGTCCGTCACGGTGCCCGGAGTCACCGGCTCCACCGTGGTCGGTGGCACCCAGCAGGGCTCGGAGAGCCCGGACTCGGTACGGTCGAGAGCGTCGTCGACGGCGTCGACCTCGACGGACCACGCCTGCGCGGCTGTCCCGTCGACTGCCCACTCGCCCCAGAAGTACCCGCTCTCGTCGATCGCGACCTCGCCGACGACCTCGTCCCCCACGCGCACGGCGAGCTCCGTGCCTGCCGGGTACCCGTCGACCGAGACCGTCAACGTCTCGCAGTAGGCGTTGACGTCGACGCGCAGCCGCGGGTCGAACCGGCACGGCTCGGTCATCCCGGACCATGTCCGGTCGAGGGAGTCGTCCGGGGAGTCGAGGACGACGGACCAGTCGTGCGCGACCTGCCAGTCGAGGCTCCACGTCCCCCAGTACGCGAGGGCGGCCGACGTGTCCTGTCGAACCTCGCCGTCGATCGTCGTCACGACGCGCGAGCCCTCGGGGTACTGGGTGACGCTCGTGACGAGCTCGCCGCAGGACGCGACCACCCACGCCGAGACGTCCGGGTCGGTGTCGCACGGCGTCGTGGTGCCGCTGTCGGAGAAGTCACCGTCCGCGCCGTCCGGGGCGTCGACGACGACGCTCCAGTCGTGCGGCGCGGAGAAGTCGAGGTCCCGCCAGACCCCGTGGGAACCGTCGAAGGTAGCGGTCTCGGTCTCACCGTCGAGGGTGAGCGTGAACGTCGACCCGGCGGGATACCCGTCAAGACTGACGTTGAGGGAGTTGCAGGACGGCTGCACGTACTGGGTAGCGGCGGCGGCGGGGGTCGCGGTGGCGACGCCCAGCCCGCCGAGGGCCAGCACCGTCCCCACGGTGCCGGCAAGGAGCTTCTTCACTCGGTGTCGTGGTCCTTCACGAGAGGACGGCGCGGGCCGTCGGCGGAGATGACGAGCGCATTCAACCAGACCTGGGCAGGGTCTGGACATCTCCGGCGTACCACCTGTGGGTCGCCGGTCGGAAGACCGGAGAGGTCAGCCGTCGAACGCCGCCCGCAGCGGGGCCAGGTCGAGCTTTGCCTGCGTCATCATCACGTCGACGACGCGCTGGACGCGGGCGGGGTCCGGGTCCTGGAGCATCGCGAGGAACTCGACGGGGACCACCTGCCACGACAGCCCGAACCGGTCCTTGAGCCAGCCGCACTGCGACTCCTGCCCGCCGTCGGTGAGCGCGGCCCAGTACTCGTCGACCTCGTCCTGCGACTCGCACTCGACGACGAACGACACCGCCTCGGTGAACGGGAACTGCGGGCCGCCGTTGATGGCGGCGAACCGGTGCCCGGCGAGCTCGAAGTCGGCCGACACCGCCGTGCCGTCGGGCTGGCGGAACACGTCGCCCACCTTCGCGTCGGGGAAGACGCTCGAGTAGAAGGTGATGGCCTCCTCGAGGTTGCCGTCGAACCACAGGCTCGGCACGATCGCGCGCATCGTCGTCTCCGTTCGTCACAGGTCTTCTGGACGGCCGGACGACCGTCCTCACCGTTCCGACGCGCGCCGGGCGCCGAACTCATCGCCCACCACCCGGTCGCGACCGGCAGCAGGCCAGGCCTCCCTACGCGGACGCCTTCTTGCGGGTCGACCTCGCCGTCGTCTTCGTCGTCGTCTTCTCCTTCGAGGTCGACGAGCGGCTCGAGCTCTTCTTGGCCGCGGACTTGGAATCCTCGTCCTTGGCCCCCGAGCTCTTCGCCCGGGACCCCGAGGAGCCCTTGCCCGACGACGAGGCGGCCTTACGGCCCGAGCCGCCCTTCGCGGTCGACCCGCCGGACGACCCCGACCCGCTCGCACGGCTGCTCTTCGACGAGGCGACGGACTTGCGCAGGGCTTCCATGAGGTCGATGACCTCGGCGCCCTCGCCCTCCTCGGGCTGCTCGCCGAACGTCTCGGCGGTGTCGAGCGCGTCGCCCTGCTCGAGCTTGGCCTCGATGAGCTGGCGGAGCTGCGCCTGGTAGTCGTCCTCGTACTCCTCGGGCGTGAAGTCGGCCTCGAAGCTCGCGACGAGCTGCGCCGACATGGCGAGCTCCTTGTCCGTCACCTTGGCCTCGGCGTCGAGCGAGGGGAACGCGGCCTCGCGCACCTCGTCGGCCCACAACAGCGTCTGGAGCACGAGCACGTCGTCCCGCACGCGCATCGCGGCGAGCCGGGTGCGCTGGCGCAGCGCGAACTTCACGATCGCCGTGCGGTCGGTCTCCTCGAGCGTGCGGCGCATGAGCACGTACGCCTTGTTGGAGGTCGAGTCGGGCTCCAGGTAGTAGCTGCGGTCGAGCAGCAGCGGGTCGATCTGCTCGCTCGGCACGAACTCGACGACCTCGATCTCGCGGCTGCGCTCGGCGGGCAGCGCGGCGAAGTCCTCCTTGGTCAGCACGACCGTGCTCTCGCCGTCGTCGTAGGCCTTGTCGATGTGCTCGTACGGCACGACCTCGCCGTCGATCTCGCACACGCGCCGATAGCGGATGCGCCCGCCGTCCTTGTCGTGCACCTGGTGCAGCGGCACGTCGTGGTCCTCCGTCGCGGAATACACCTTGACGGGGACGTTGACGAGGCCGAACGTGACGGCGCCCTTCCAGATGGCCCTCATCCGTCCATGGTGGCGCCCCGCGCGCCCGCCCGCGAGGGGTGGCGGCGCCGGGTCGCGTGCGGGCGAAGCCCGCGGGCTGCCCGACGGCGGCGCGCGTGTGGGTGGCTCGCGGCACCATGGTCTCGTGGCGGGGACGAGGTTCGAGTTCGAGGCAGAGCTGTGGCGGTGGGAGGCGCGCACCGACAGCTGGGTGTTCGCCGCGCTGCCGGAGGACGTGAGCGACGAGATCGCGGAGCTCCCGCTCCCGCCCGCGGGGTTCGGCTCCGTCAAGGTCGAGGTGACGCTCGGGGCGCAGCGCTGGTCGACGTCGGTGTTCCCCGATGCGCAGCGCAAGACGTTCGTCGTCCCCATCAAGGCCGCGGTGCGGCACGCCGAGGGCGTCGACGTCGGCGACCGGGTGACGATCGGCGTCGAGACCCTGCTCTGACGTCGGTCCGTGCCGGGCGCACGTGCGCCGCTCCCACCGCGTCAGCCGAGGAGACCGTGGTGCAGCGCGCGCAGGACGGCGCGCGTGCGGTCGCGCGCCCCGAGCTTGAGCAGCACGGTCGACACGTGGTTCTTCACGGTCCCCTCCGCCAGGAAGAGGGCGTGCGCGATCTCGCGGTTCGAGTAGCCGGCCGCGACGAGGCGGAGCACCTCGAGCTCGCGCTCCGTGAGGTCCTGGACGACCACCGGACCGTCGTCCGCCTCCTCGGCCGGGGGCTCCCCCGCCCGGACCGCGCGCAGCAGACGGTCCGTGATCGACGGCTGCACGAGCGTGCCGCCGGAGGCGAGCGTCCGGACGGCGCCGGTGAGCTGTTCCAGCGTCACGTCCTTGAGGAGGTAGCCGCGCGCGCCGGCACGCAGCGCCCGCAGGACGAGGGCGTCGTCGTCGAAGGTCGTGAGCACGAGCACCGGGGTGTCGTCGCCGCTCTTGCGCAGGGCCTCGAGAGCCCAGATCCCGTCGTGGCGCGGCATGCGCAGGTCGAGCAGCACGACGTCGGGCGCGTGCTCGCGCACGGCCGCGAGCGCCGTCATCCCGTCCTCGGCCTCGGCGACGACGTCGACGTCGGGCGCGAGCTCGAGGAGGCTGCGGATCCCCTGCCGCACGAGGGTCTGGTCGTCGACGAGCAAGACGCGCACCGCGGCGTCGCTCATGCGCCCGGCACCGTCGGGCGCACCGGGGCGGTGCCGCGCGAGCTCGCCAGCACGTCTCCCCCGGCGCGGCGGTGCTCGGCGCGAGCGGCCAGGCGCTCGGGGGCGAGCTCGACCTCGACGCGGAACCCGCTCCGGCCGTCGAGGCGGACGGTCCCGCCGGCGGCGCGGACCCGTTCCTCGATCCCGCGCAGCCCGTTGCCCGGCTCCACGCGGGCGGCGCCCCACCCGTCGTCCTGCGCGACGAGCCGTACCCGGCCCTCCTCGGCGGTGACGGTCACGTCGAGCACGGTCGCCTCGGCGTGCCGGATCGCGTTGGTCAGCGCCTCCTGGACCACGCGCACGAGCACGACCGTCTGTTCCTCGTCGACCGTGACGCCGCCGTCGACGGCGACGCGCACGCGCGGCACGGCCACCCGCTCGACGAGCGAGCCGAGCGACTCCTCTAGGCTCGGCGCGTGCCGCCGGAGCTCCCCGACGGTGGCACGCACGTCGCCGAGCAGCTCGCGGGCGACGTCCTTGGCCCGCACCACGTGCTCGCGCGCCCGCTCGCCGTCCTGGTGGCTCGCCGTCTCGAGCTCGAGCGCGAGCACGGTGAGCTGGTGGCCGAGCACGTCGTGCAGCTCGCGCGCGATCCGCAGCCGCTCCTCGGAGCGCGTCGACTCGTCCCGCAGCACGGCCGCCGCGCGCAGCTCGACGTGCGCGACGGCGAGCTGTTCGCGCATGCGCCGCTCGCGCTGGAGGGCGAGGGTCGAGCCGACGCTCGCGACCTGGAGCAGCAGGTAGATCGTCGCCGTGAGCAGGGCGTCGGTGACGGAGCCGCGCAGGCCGACGGCGGCCCCGGCGACGACGGTGTTCACGGCGACGACGACCGCCACGACGCGGACGGGGGCGACGTAGACGCTCAGGGCCGAGACGACGACGAGCAGGATCGGGAGCCAGCCCGCGCCGGGGGCCGTGAGCACGAGCGTCGCGACCAGGACGACCTGCGCCCCGAGCAAGGTGTACGCCCGGGGTGTCGCGAACCCCGGCCCGAGGGCGATCCCCACGGTGACCAGGACGAACGCGGCGAACACCCCGAGCCACGCGCCGAGCGGCACCGTCACGGAGCCGGCCGCGGCGATCAGGACGAGCGCCCCGATGCCGAGGACCACGACGAGCATCGCGATGCCCGCCCACACCTCCGGGTCGGTCCGTCGCATCCCTCCACCCTACGGACCATCCGGCCGGGCGCGACGTGCCGGAAGTCATGGGCGCCGTCGGTGACGACCGGCACGCGCGCGACGGTCACCGTGGTCCCTAGCGTCGACGGAGCGACCGGGCGGGACCGACCTGACCGGTCGCACGGACGCACCGACGACGAGGGAGGACGACATGGACGCCGTCGACGCACGGCACCTCACCAAGCGCTACCGGCGCAGGGGCGGCACGACGACGGCGGTGGACGACGTCAGCCTTGTCGCCGTCGAGGGCGGGGTCCTGGGGATCCTCGGCCCGAACGGGGCGGGCAAGACGACCACGGTCGAGATGGTCGCGGGCGTGCGCCGCCCCGACGAGGGGACCGTGCAGGTGCTCGGCCTCGACCCGTTCACCGACCGTGCCGCGGTGCGCCAGGTGCTGGGGGTGCAGCTCCAGTCGGGCTTCCTGCACGGCGCGCTGACGGTGCGCGAGCTCGCGCACCTCTACCGCACGTTCTACGGCACGGGCCGCGACCCCGACGAGCTGGTCGCGATGCTGGGGCTCGAGGAGCAGCGCGACGTGCGCTACGAGCGGCTCTCGGGAGGTCAGCAGCAGCGGGTCGCGATCGTCCTCGCGCTCGTCGGGGATCCGCGCGTCGTGATTCTCGACGAGCTCACCACCGGGCTCGACCCGCAGGCGCGCCGCCAGGTGTGGGGCGTCGTCGAGGACCTGCGCGACGGCGGAGCGACCGTGCTCCTCGTCTCGCACCTCATGGAGGAGGTCGAGCGGCTGTGCGACCGCGTGACGCTCCTCGAGAGCGGCCGCGTCGTCGCGCACGACACCCCGGCCGGGCTCGTCGCGGGCGCCGGGCTCGACCAGCGCGTGCGCTTCCGCGTCACGGAGCCGCTCCCCGGGGCGCTCCTGGACCGCGTCCCCGGCGTGGAGGAGGTGACGGTCCGCGGCGAGCAGGTCGTGGTGACCGGTCGCGGCGACCTGCTCCAGGAGGTGAGCACCGCGCTCGTGCGGGCCGGCGTCGTGGCGACGGAGACCCGGCTGGAGCGCGCGACGCTCGACGACGCGTTCCTCGCCCTGACCGGACGCCCGCTCACCGACGACCCGTCGCGCGGTCTCCGCGCGACGACCGCCCCGACCGAGGAGGCCGCATGACCACGACCGTCCCCGCCGTCACGACGCCGTCCGGGCGGCGCGCCTCGACCCGGCCCGCTCCGCGCGCGTGGGTCGCGCTGATCGGCGCCGAGGCGCGCATGGTCGCGCGCGACACCGCCGGGCTCGTCATGCCGTTCGGCATGCCCGTGCTGATCCTCGTCATGTACGGCGTCAGCGACGCCACGACGATGGTCCTCCCGGGCTCGGGGGGCAGGACGGCGTTCGACGTCTTCGTGATCCCGGTCGTGCTCGCGATCGTCGTCGGGATCATCGGCGTCATCAACATGCCGAGCTTCCTGGCCTACTACCGGCGGTCCGGCGTCCTCAAGCGCCTGTCCGTCACGCCCGCGTCGCCCGCGATGGTGCTCGTCGCGCAGGTCGTGGTGAGCCTCGCCCAGACCGCCGGGGGCGTCGCGCTCGCCCTCGTCGTCGCGACGGCCGCGTTCGACGCGCGGCTCCCCGCGTCCCCCGGGGTCGCGCTCGGCGTGCTCGCCCTGGCGTCGGCCGCGATGTACGCGGTGGGGATGCTCGTGGCCGCCGTCGCGCCGACCCCGAACGCCGCGCTCGCGCTCGGCCTCGTCGCGTTCTTCGCGTTCGGGGCGACCGGCGGCATGTTCGGCGACGTGTCCAACCTCCCCGAACCGGTCGCGCGGCTCGGGGAGCTCCTGCCCTTCGGCGCCGCGGTGCAGGCGCTCGGCGACGCGTGGGCGGGTCAGCCCGTCGAGGTCTCCCACCTCGTGGCGCTCGGCGGCGCGGTCGTCGTCGGCACCGTCGGCGCGGCGCGCTGGTTCCGCTGGACCTGAGCCCGCCCCGCCGCCGGCCGTCGCCGCTCGCCCCGAGGGCGAGCGGCGTCAGCCGTCGCGGCGACGCTCGTGGAAGGCCTCGTCGGCGACCTGCACCGTGCGCATGAAGTTCTCGACCATCTCGCGCGGCGACACGAGCGCGTCCGCGGTCTCGACGGGCTCGGCCTCCCCGTCCAGCTCGCGGACCTCGTCGTGGATGCGCTCCATCGTCGTGTCGAGGGTCGCCGCGACGTCGGCCGCGAGCTTGAGCGCGTCCGTGAGGTGCTGGGGCACGTCGCGCTGGTACTTGTAGTAGATCTTGTGCTCGAGGCTCGCCCAGAAGTCCATCGCGATGGTGCGGAGCTGGATCTCCACGACGACGTCCTCGACCCGGTCCGAGAGGAAGACCGGCACCTTCACGATGAGGTGCAGGCTCTTGTAGCCGTTGCCCTTGGGGTGCGCGATGTAGTCGCGCTCCTCGAGCACGGTGAGGTCGCGCTGGCCGACGAGCATGTCCCGCACCCGGTAGATGTCGGAGACGAAGCTGCACGTCACACGCACGCCCGCGACGTCGAACATGTTCTCGCGCACGCCCTCCGGGGTGAGCGGGATCCCCTTGCGCTGGGCCTTGGCGAAGATCGAGTCGATCGACTTCAGGCGCGAGCCGAGGTGCTCGATCGGGTTGTAGTCGTGGATGTGCCGGAACTCGTCGCGCAGGACGGTGATCTTGGTCATCACCTCGTCGATGCCGAACTTGTACGTCATCATCAGCCGGCGGAACTCGCGCACCCGCGGACGGATCTCCCCGGAGGGCGGGACGTCGTCGGTCGTCAGGTGCGTCACGGTGTTCCTCTCGGTCCTGCCTCGTCACGGCGGCCTTCCCGGGTCGGTCGGGCCGCCTCCTCCAGTGTGCACGGTCGGGGGCGCCGGGAAGTTCCCACGACGGCCCGCGGACAGGGCCGTTGGTCCCTCGTCCGGTCCCGTCCCGCGGGCGGCGGCGCCCCGTGCGCGCCACGATGGGCCCATGGCCACCTCATCGAGCCGGAGCGCGGGCGAGACGGTGAGCGTCGGTGGCCACCGCCTGCGGCTCACGAACCTCGACAAGGTCCTCTACCCCGCCACCGGGACGACCAAGGCGGACGTCCTCGCCTACCTGGCGGCCGTCGCCGACGTCATGCTCCCCCACTGCGCCCACCGGCCCGCGACGCGCAAGCGCTGGCCCGACGGCGTCGAGGGTCAGGTGTTCTTCCAGAAGAACGCGGGGCAGGGCGTGCCGTCGTGGGTCCGCACGCGCCGCATCCAGCACAAGAGCAGCGCGAACGACTACGTGCTCGTGGACGACCTGGCGACGCTCACGTGGCTCGGCCAGACCGCGTCGCTCGAGCTGCACGTGCCGCAGTGGCAGTTCGGCCGCACCGGCGTCCACCTCGACCCCGACCGGCTCGTCCTCGACCTGGACCCGGGGCCCGGGGCCGGGCTGCCCGAGTGCGCCGAGGTCGCACGCCTGGCCCGGACGATCCTCCAGGGCATGGGGCTCGACCCCCTGCCCGTGACGAGCGGGTCCAAGGGGATCCACCTGTACGCCGCGCTCGACGGCAAGCAGGACGCCGCGGCCGTGTCCGACGTCGCGCACGAGCTCGCGCGCTACCTCGAGGCCGAGCACCCCGACCTCGTCGTGAGCGACATGAAGAAGTCGCTGCGCGGCGGCAAGGTGCTCGTCGACTGGAGCCAGAACAACGGCAACAAGACGACGATCGCGCCGTACTCGCTGCGCGGGCGCGAGCACCCGACCGTCGCCGCGCCCCGCACGTGGGAGGAGCTCGACGACCCGGACCTGCGCCACCTCGACGCCGACGAGGTCGTCGAGCGCGTGCGGACGATCGGCGACCCGCTGGCCGCGCTCACGCTGGGCCACCTCTCCGCGCTCGAGCCCACGCCCGAGCGCATGGCGACGTTCGAGCGCAAGGGCGCTGCGACGTCGGGCAGCGACGGCGCGGACGATCCCGGGGCGGGCGACGACGAGCGGCCCGACCGCCTGCACCGGTACCGCTCCATGCGCGACGCGCAGCGCACGCCCGAGCCCGTCCCCGACGAGGCGCCGCCCACGAGCGAGGGCGACAGCTTCGTCATCCAGGAGCACCACGCCCGACGCCTGCACTGGGACTTCCGCCTCGAGCACGACGGCGTCCTCGTGAGCTGGGCGCTGCCCCGCGGCGAGCCGACCGACCCGAAGAAGAACCACCTCGCCGTCCAGACGGAGGACCACCCGCTCGCGTACGGGGCGTTCGAGGGCACGATCCCGAAGGGTGAGTACGGCGCGGGCGAGGTGACCATCTGGGACGCCGGCACCTACGAGCTGGAGAAGTGGCGCGACGGCAAGGAGGTCATCGTGACCCTCCACGGCGAGCAGCACGGCACGCGCCGCCTCGCGCTCATCCACACGGGCGGCCGCGACGGCCGCGACGGCCGCGACGGCCGCGAGACAGCCAACTGGCTCATCCACCTCATGGCCCCGCGTGGTGAGACGAAGAAGCCGGGTGGGGCGCTCGCGCCGGGTCGTGGCGGGTCTGGCGGGAGCGCCGAGGAACGAGGCGCGGACGGTGGACCCGGCGCGAGCGCCCCACCCGCCACCCAGCCCGACCACGATCACGCCGAGCCGGCCCCAGCGCGGACGGACTGGCGACCCATGCTCGCGTCGCCCGCGTCGGCGGGCGACCTGCACGACGGCGACGCATGGGCGTTCGAGATGAAATGGGACGGGTTCCGGGCGCTCGCGCACGTGTCCGAGGGGCGGGTGCGGCTCGTGAGCCGCTCGGGCAAGGACATGTCGGTGACGTACCCAGAGCTCCAGGCGCTCGCCGAGCAGGTCCCGGCCGAGGCGCTGCCGGTCGTGCTGGACGGCGAGATCGTCGCGCTCGACGCACGGGGGCGGCCGAGCTTCCGGCGCCTCCAGCAGCGGGCGAACATCGCCAAGCCGGGGGACGTCGCGGCGGCCCGGCGCAAGGTCACCGTCGACCTCATGGTGTTCGACGTCCTGGAGACCGCGGGCCGGTCGCTCGCCAAGCGCCCGTACGACGAGCGGCGCGAGGTGCTCGAGGACGTGCTGGGCGACGCGCGCGCCCCGGTCCACGTGCCGCCCGCGTTCGACGGCGACCTCGACGCGGCGATGGAGACGTCGAAGCGGCTCGGGCTGGAGGGCGTCGTCGCCAAGCGGCGCGACGGCACCTACTCGTCGGGCCGCCGCTCGGCGCTGTGGCTCAAGCTGAAGCACGCGCAGACGCAGGAGGTCGTCGTCGTGGGGTGGCGGCCGGGGCACGGCGACCGGACGCACCTGATGGGCTCGCTCCTGCTCGCGGTGCCCGACGGCGACCGGTTGGTCTACGTGGGGCGCGTCGGGTCGGGTTTCACGGACGCGGAACGACGCGACCTCGTCGCCGAGCTCGGCCGGATCGAGCGCACCACGGCGCCCGCGGCGGGCGTCCCCCGCGAGGACGCGCGCGACGCGCGCTGGGTGTCGCCGCGCCGGGTCGCCGAGGTGGTCTACGCCGAGTGGACGGGGCCGGGCGAGGGCGAGGCGGACGACATCCCGTTCGGCAAGCTGCGGCACCCCGTGTGGAAGGGGTGGCGCCGCGACAAGCTGCCGGCCGACGTCGTTCGCGAGGAGCCCGCGACGCTCGACCGGTGACGGACCGTCGACGGACCGTTGACGCGCGCCTCGACCCGCGGGACCGTTGCTGCGTCGAGGTTCCTCGGCTCCCCTCCGACGCAGGACGGCGACCATGACCGACACGTCCTCCGCACCTCCCGCCCCCGAGCGCCCGGCCCGGCTCCCGCCGCGCTGGTTCGTCCGCACGGCCTGGGTCGTGCACCGCGCCTACTACCGGGTCACCGGCCACCGTCGCGGGCTGTGGCGCCCGCAGCCCGAGAAGTGGGGCACGCTCCTGCTCCGCACGGTCGGGCGGCGCACCGGCCGCGAGCACGACGTGATCGTCGGGTACTTCGAGGACGGCCCGAACCTCGTCACGCTCGCGATGAACGGCTGGGCCGCGCCCGAGCCGGCGTGGTGGCTCAACCTCCAGGCGCACCCCGACACGACCGTCGAGCTGCACGGCGAGACGCGGGCCGTCCATGGTCGCGCGGCCGAAGGCGCGGAGCGCGCCCGGCTCTGGGAGCGGTGGCGCACGTTCGACCACGCGCTGGACGGGTTCGCCGCGCGCCGCCCGACCGAGACGGCGGTCGTCGTGCTGGAGCCGCGGGCCGCCGAGGCGTCGGCTGACGACGGCGCGTAGCTCGGGGGCGCACGACCGACGCACCCCTCGTCCTCGATGGCTTCTCGGCCCTTCCGAGAGTGTCGACACGCACCGCCGATGGCACGGACCCGCCGCTGAACGGTCCACGAACCCGGGCGCGTCGCGCCGGCGTGCAGGTGGGGCATCCTTGCCTATGGTCGAGCCATGGCAGGCCCGATGCACTTCGACACGCTCGCAGACTCGTACGGGTCCGCGCGTCCGCCGTATCCGGCCGAGCTCTGGGATCGGGTGCGTCGGACAGGATTGGCCGCACCGGGCCGACGAGCGGTCGACCTCGGCGCGGGCACCGGTGAAGCGACCGGGCCGCTGCTCGCGCAGGGAGTCGACGTGGTCGCCGTCGAACCGGGCACGCGGCTGGCCGCCGTGCTCGCGGCCCGGCACCCGACGGCTGAGGTGCTCGTCGGCCGCGCCGAGGAGGCCGAGCTCGGCCGAGCCGCGTTCGACCTGGCGGTCGCGGCGACCTCGATCCACTGGATGGACCTCGACGTACTCCTGCCCCGGCTCCACCGGGCTCTGGTGCCAGAGGGGCGGTTCCTCGTCTGGCGGCACGTCTTCGGCGATCCCACGGCGGAGCCCACCGCGTTCCGTGACCGGGTCGCGCAGATCGTCGCGCGGCGGAGCCGACCGCCTCGCGCCGGGGACCCGGAGGACCTCGGCGCGACCACAGCGCTGCTGACCGCCTCTGGGCTGTTCAGCGTCGAGGACGTCGGCGAGTACCGCTGGAGCGTCACGCTGGACGCAGAGCAGGTGCACCGACTCTTCAGCACGTTCAGCGACTGGACGCGGGGCGAGGTCGACGAGGTCGCGGCCGCCGTGGCGGACCTCGGGGGGCGCGTGGTCGAGCACTACACGTCCTGGTTGATCGTCTGCGCACCGGTCCCCGGGGCCGGTCCCGCGTAGCGCACCCAGCGCTCCGCGCCCCGAGAGATCGACGTCGCTGGCACGAACCGACCGTGCGCTGCGGCTGGTCGTGGGACGCCGTCGAGAGGATGATCAGGGTCGTTGGTATACCATTTTCGGATGGCTCCCCTCTCCTCTCCCGGTGGCGCGGCGCCCCTGAGGCGCCGCACGCGCCGCACCCGGCACGTCGTCGCGGCATGGGCGACGGCTGCTGTGGTCGCGTTGCTCGCCGCCTGCTCACCCGGCGCCGCGGGCGACGCTGCCCCGTCCGCTCCGGCTCCGGACGTCGCGCCGCCTTCAGCCACGGATCCCGAACCGGCCCCGACCACCGTGCCCGCGGCCCCCGAGGAGCCGGTGGAGGCGCCCCCGCGCTACCTGCTCGCGACCGAGGCGGAGTCCGACGGGCTCGCGGTCGTCGACCCGACGATCCGTGACGGGAGCGCCGTCGTCGATCGGGTCGAGGTCGGCGCCGCTCCGTGGGGGATCGCCGTGCACGCCCCGACGAGGCGCGCGTACGTCTCGACGGCGCAGGGGGTCGCCGTGGTCGACCTCGCGACGCGCGAGCGCGTCGACCTGATCCCCTACCGAGACGCACCCGACCGGGCCGGGTTCGGCGAGTACCGCCGCGGCGGCATGGGCATCGCCGTCTCGCCCGACGGCGCTCGGGTCTACGTGGCCGTCCACCGCGGCGACTCGTCGACGCTCGAGACGATCGACGTCGCGTCGCGCGAGGTGCTCGCGAGCACGCCCGTGGGCCTGCGGCCGTTCGACGTGCTCGTCGCGGCCGACGGCAGCGAGGTCTACACCGTCGACCACGACGAGTTCTCCGTGCACGTCGTCGACACCACGACGTTCGAGGCGCGGCGCATCGAGGTCGCCCCCTTCGGCACCGAGGGCGGGCTCGCCTCGTTCGAGAAGCCCCACTACGCCGTGCTCGACGACGACGGCGCGCTCCTCCTCCCCTACCAGGGCCGCGTCCTGGTCCGTCTGGACCCGGCCACCGGCACGACGTCGAGCGTGCCGTCCGCGGCCGACAGCCACCAGCACGGCGTCGCCCGTGCGCCCGACGGCCGCGTGGTCGTCGTGGGCAACGGCCCGTTCGGGAACGCCGCGGGCGGCCCCAACGTGACGGTGCTCGACCCCGCGACCGGGGCCGAGCAGGTCGCGCCGCTCACGCGCCGGCACGAGACCGTCACCACGTGGACCGACCCCGTGACCGGGGCCCTCAGCGCCGTGCTCGCCGGCGGCTACACCCAGGCCGAGGCGTGGGACGGCGCGACCGTCGTCGACCTCGGCACCCTCGCCACGTACGAGATCCAGATCCCCGGACGGCCCCAGGTCGTCGTCCCGCTCCCGGAAGGACCCACCGCATGACCAGCCCGAGCACCCCCGAGACCGTCACCGTCCTGCGCGACGTCCGCCCGTGGGGCGGCGAACGGGTCGACCTGCACGTCGCCGACGGGCGCATCGCCGCGGTGACGCCGCACGACCCCGCCGACGCGGCGCCGTCGGGCACGCCGTCCGGCTCGCCGACAGGTGACACGAACGGCGTCGTCGACGGACGCGGCCTGCTCGCGCTGCCCGGCCTCGTCAACGCCCACGCGCACGTCGACAAGAGCTGGTGGGGCAAGCCGTGGGTCAGCTACGGCGGCGAGGCGACGACGCAGGGCCGCATCGCGCACGAGCGCGCGCACCGCGACGAGCTCGGCATCCCCGGCGTCGACGTCACCCTCGCCGTGCTGCGCGAGTTCGTCCGCCACGGCACGACGGCGATCCGCACCCACGTGGACGTCGACCTCGGCCTGGGCCTGCGCGGCATCGAGGTCGTGCGCGAGGCGCTCGCCGCGCTGGGCGGCGCCGTGCACGCCGAGATCGTCGCGTTCCCGCAGGACGGCGTGCTGCGCCGTCCCGGGGTGCTGGAGCTGCTCGACGCGGCCGCCGCCGCGGGGGCCGAGCACATCGGTGGGCTCGACCCCGCGTCGATCGACCGCGACCCGGTCGGCCAGCTCGACGGGCTCTTCGCGATCGCCGAGCGCCGCGGCGTCGGGATCGACGTGCACCTGCACGACGGCGGCGACCTCGGCGCGTTCCAGGTCGAGCTCATGATCGACCGTACGCTGCGCGCGGGGCTCCAGGGCAAGGTCAACGTCGCGCACGGCTTCGCGGTCGGCGACGTCCCGGCGTCGCGCCAGGCGGACCTCGTGGCCGCGATGGGCGAGGCGGGCATCACCATGACGACCGTCGCGCCGATCGGCGCCGCTCCCCTGCCGGTGCACGCGCTGCGCGCGGCGGGCGTCGCCGTCGGGCTCGGCACGGACGGGATCCGCGACCTGTGGTCGCCGTACGGGACCGGGGACCTCCTGGCCCTCACGACGCAGCTCGCCCGCCTGTCCCGCTTCCGGTACGACGAGGAGCTCGTGACCGCGGCACGCATCGCGTCGTCGGACGCCGCGCGCTTCGTCGGCCGCGACGTGCACGACCTCGTCGTCGGGGCACCCGCGGACGTCGTGCTCGTCGACGCCGAGAACGTGCCCGACGCCGTCGTGCGCGCCCCGCGCCGCGCGCTCGTCGTCGCCGGCGGCCGGGTCGTCGCGCGCGACGGCGACGTGCTCGTCTGAGGCACCCGCGACGCTCCGTCGCCCGGCCGCGACTCGCGCGCGGCCGGGCGATGAGTTCATGAGGCACCGGTCGTCTACCCCGACGACACCACGTACCGGGCGAACCGCCCACGACGCCGGAGGCACTCATGAGCACGCAGATCTTCGTCAACCTGCCCGTCAAGGACCTCGACGCCTCCAAGGCGTTCTACACGGCGCTCGGCTACACCGTGAACGAGCAGTTCACGGACGAGAACGCGTCCTCGATCGTCATCAGCGACACGATCTACGTCATGCTCCTCACCGAGGAGTTCGCGAAGCAGTTCACGAACAAGGCGATCGCCGACGCCACCGCGACGACGGAGGTCGTCAACGCGCTCAGTGTCGGCACGCGCGAGGAGGTCGACCGCCTCGCCGACGCGGCGTTCGCTGCCGGCGCGTCCCCGGTCAAGGACCCGCAGGAGGAGGGCGGCTTCATGTACTCCCGCAGCTTCGCCGACCTCGACGGCCACCAGTGGGAGGTCCTCTTCATGGACCCCACGGCGTTCGAGGGCTGACGGACCCCACGAGGTAGAGCCTCCGGTCTCGAGGGAGAACCCCGCGCGTCCTCCCTCGAGACCGGGGGCTCTACCTCGTGGCGGTCGGCCGCGGGAATCGAGCGGGCGCGCGTGCCGTTGCCGCCATCATGCGAGCCATCACCTACTCCCGCTACGGCGGCCCCGACGTCCTCGAGACGACCGACCTCCCGACCCCCAAGGTCGGGCCCGACTCCGTGCTCGTGCGCGTGCGCGCCGCGAGCGTCAACCCGGTGGACTGGAAGGTCCGCGAGGGCTACCTCGACCAGATCATGGACGCGGTCTTCCCCGTCGTCCCCGGCTGGGACGTCGCGGGCGTCGTCGAGCGGGTCGGCCTGGACACCCCCGAGCTCCAGGTCGGCGACGAGGTGTACGGGTACGTGCGCAAGGACGTCGTCGGCGGCGAGGTGTCGGGCGGGACGTTCTCGGAGCTCGTCGCGGCGCCGGTCCGCACGCTCGCGCGCAAGCCCGCCGCCTGGTCGTTCGAGGAGGCGGCCGCGGTCCCGCTCGCGGGTCTGACGGCGTACCAGACGATCCGGCGTGCCGGGGTCGCCGAGGGACAGACGGTCCTCGTGCACGCCGCGGCCGGCGGCGTCGGGTCGTTCGCCGTCCAGATCGCGCGGGCGCTCGGAGCGCGCGTGATCGGCACGGCGTCGGAGCGCAACCACGACTTCCTCCGCTCGCTCGGCGCCGACCCGGTGACGTACGGCGACGGGCTCGCGGACCGGGTCCGGGCGCTCGCGCCGGAGGGCGTCGACGTCGTCCTCGACTACGTGGGCGGCGACGCGCTCGACTCGGTGCCCCAGGTGCTGCGCGACGGCGGCACGGTCGCCTCGATCACGGACGCCCGCGCACGCGACGAGCTCGGCGGGCACTACGTGTGGGTGCGCCCCGATGCGGCGGACCTCGCAGAGCTCGCGCGTCTCGGCGACGAGGGCCTGCTGCGCGCGGAGGTCGCGGAGGTGTTCGACCTCGCCGACGCCGCCGACGCGCACCGCGCGAGCCAGTCGGGCCACGTGCGAGGGAAGGTCGTCGTCCGGGTCTGAGCCCCGCGAGATCGACCCGAGCGTCCCCAGATCGACCCACCGAGGGTCGATCTCGGACGCTCGGGTCGATCTCGTCCGAGCCGTCAGTCGCTCGGCAGCTCGCGCAACGGTGACGTCAGGTCGCCGCCCGCGTCCCCCGTGTTGACGGTCCCCCGGCGCTCGACGAGCACCGCTGACGTCTCGACGGCGGCACGTGGCCGGTGCTCGACGCCGCGCGGCACGACGAACAGGTCGTGCGGCCCCAGCACGACCGCCCGCTCGACGCCGTCCTCGCGCAGGTCGATCGTCAGCTCGCCCGCGAGCACGAGGAACAGCTCGTCGGTGTCGGGGTGCGCGTGCCACACGAACTCACCGAGCACCTTGACGACCTTGACGTCCTCGTCGTTGAGGCTCGTGACCCGGTGCGGCTTCCAGTGCCCGTCGAACGCGTCGAGGGCCGCGAAGAGGTTGCGCGCGTCGCTCATGCACCCACCCTGCCACTCCCCTGCACGGCGCGAGATCGACCCACACGTCCGAGATCGACCTTCAGAGGGTCGACGTCGGAGCGCTCGGGTCGATCTCGCGGGCGAGCGGTGCCACGCTGGCACCATGAGCAGCACCGACGCCGCACGTCCGGGGGCCGCGTTCGGCCCCGAGGTCTACGCCGCCCGCCGCGAGCGCGCGGCCGCGCACGCCCGCGAGGCCGGCCTGGCCGGACTCCTCGTCTCGCCCGGACCCGACCTCGCGTACTTCACCGGCTACGCGCCGCCGGACACCGAGCGCCTCACGCTGCTCGCGATCCCTGCGGGCGAGCCCGGCGCACGGGCCGGTGCGTCCGTCGTCGTGCCGCTGCTCGAGCGGGGCGACCTGGTCTCGGCCCCCGGGGCGGACGGGCTCGACGTCGTGACCTGGCGCGACGGCGACGACGAGCACGATGCCGCGGCGCGACTCCTCGACGGGACCGGCACCTACGCCGTCTCGGACTCGACCTGGGCGCTGCACGTGCTCGGGCTCCAGCGGGCGCTCCCGGACGTGCGGTTCACGGCGTTCACCGACGCCGTCCCGACGTTGCGCGCCGTCAAGGACACGCAGGAGGTCGAGCGCCTCGCCGCGGCGGGCGCCGCCGCCGACGCGGCCTTCGCCCAGGTCCGCGAGGTCGCGTTCGCGGGCCGGCGGGAGCGGGACGTCGCCGCCGACCTCGACCGGTTCCTGCGCGAGCACGGGCACGAGCAGGTCGACTTCACGCTCGTGTGCGCCGGGCCGAACGGCGCCGACCCGCACCACGACGCGGGCGACCGCGTCATCGAGCCGGGCGACCTGGTCGTGCTCGACTTCGGCGGGCTGCGCGACGGGTACGGCTCCGACACGACGCGCACGGTCCTGGTCGAGGGCGGCACCGACGACGCGCTCGCCGCGCAGCAGCGCGAGGTCTACGACGTCGTGCGTCGCGCCCAGCAGGCCGGGGTCGACGCCGTCCGCCCGGGCGCGACGTGCCAGGACGTCGACCGCGCCGCGCGCGCCGTCATCACCGACGCGGGCTACGGCGAGTACTTCGTGCACCGCACCGGGCACGGCATCGGCACGACGACCCACGAGCCGCCGTACATGGTCGAGGGCGAGGACCGGCCGATCGAGCCCGGCATGTGCTTCTCCGTCGAGCCGGGCATCTACCTGCCGGGCCGGTTCGGCGTGCGGATCGAGGACATCGTCGTCGCGTTCCCGCCCGACGCGCCCGACGGCGCACGTCGCCTCAACACCTCGACCCACGACCTCCAGACGGTGCGGTAGGCCGCGCGGGTGGTTCAGCGGTCCCCTGAGACGGCGTCCGCGGTCGCACGCACCTTCTCGTTGCGGATGCCGACCCAGCTCAGCACGCCGCCCAGGACCAGCAGCGCCGCGGTGACGACGAGCGAGCGGTGGAAGCCGTCGAGGTCGAGCACACCGCCGACGATCACGCCCGCGAACGCGATGACGACGAGCCCCGCCACGCGCGAGACGGCGTTGTTCACCGCCGAGCCGATGCCGGCGTCGGCCGCGGGGATCGAGCCCAGGATCGCGGACGTCAGCGGCGCGACGGTCATCGCGAGGCCGAGGCCGAAGAGCAGGAGGCCCGGGAGGACCTGGGTGACGTAGACGGCGTCGTCGGTCGTGGTGAGGAGCAGCAGGTAGCCCACGCCCCCGATGATCGGCCCGACCGTCATGAACAGGCGCGGGCCGTACCGGCCCGCGAGCGCCCCGAACCGCGTGGACAGCGCGAGGAGCACGAGCGTCACGGGGAGCTGCGCGAGCCCGGCGGCGGTCGCGCTGTACCCGCCGACCTGCTGGAGGAACAGCGTGACGACGAACCCGCCGAAGTAGAGCGCGCCGTAGATGGCGGCGGTCGCGAGGTTGCCCCACGCGAAGTTGCGCACGCGGAAGAGGCGCGGCGGGAGCATCGGGTCGGGCGCGCGCCGCTCCCACCACACGAACACGACCAGGCACGAGACGCCGACGACGCACGGTCCCCACACGACCGGGCTCGCCCAGCCGAACCGCCCCTGCTCGATGAGCGCGAACACGGTGCCCGCGAGCCCGACGGCCGCGAGCGTCGCCCCGGCGACGTCGATGCGCCGTCGCCCGTCTGGGCCACCCGCGGCCCCCGGTTCCTCCGCGGCCGACCGGGGCACCCCGCGCAGCAGCCACAGCGTCACCGCGACGGGCAGCACGTTGATCCAGAAGACCCAGCGCCACGAGATCGTGTCGATGAGGATCCCGCCGAGCAGCGGCCCCACGAGCGACGCGGTGCTCGTCCACGCGGTCCAGGAGCCGATGGCGCGGGACTGTCGTTCGCCGTCGAACGTCGAGATGATCATGGCGAGCGAGCTCGGCACGAGCAGCGCGCCCGCGACGCCCTGGAGCCCGCGCGCGACGACGAGGAACAGCCCGTCCGGGGCGAGCGCGCACGCGACCGACGTCACCGCGAAGCCGACGAGGCCGATCGCCATGATGCGACGCCGACCGTGCACGTCGGACAGCGAGCCCGCCAGGAGGATGAGGGCGCCGAGCGTGATCATGTAGGCGTCGACGACCCACTGCTGCAGCGCGAGGCCCGTGACCGGCCCGGTCGTCAGCTCCGCGGAGATCGCGGGCAGCGCGACGTTGACCACCGAGCCGTCCAGGAACGACACGAACGACGCGAGGACCGCGACCACCAGCACCCGTTGCTGCACCGTCACCGACCCACCGTACGACTCCACTCTCATGCCGTCCCGACCGAGCGGGGCGGCGAGGTGTGACGCGAGGTGGTCCGCAGAGCGACGACTGGACACCATACCTAGAGGTAGGTATGGTCGCGGCATGACGACGACCGACGCTCGCGAGCGGCTCGTCGCGGCCGCGCAGGACCTGTTCTGGGCCCAGGGCGTCGGCGCGACCAGCCCGCGCCAGGTCCTCGCCGCGAGCGGCGTCGGCCAGGGCAGCCTCTACCACCACTTCCCCACCAAGCACGACCTCGCCACGGCCGCCGTGCACGCCACGACGACGGCGGGCCTCGACGCCGCACACCGCGACCTCGACGCAGGCGGGTCCGCCGTCGAGCGCCTGGTCCGCTACCTCGAGCGTCCGCGCCCCGCGCTCGCCGGGTGCAAGGTCGGCCGCCTCGTGAGCGACCAGGCCGTCATGGACGACGCCGAGCTCGCCGCGGAGGTCCGCGCCTACTTCCGCGGCCTCGTCGACCTGGCCGCCGCCGTCCTCACGGAGGACGGGCTGCCCGACGACGCGGCCCGCGACCGCGCGCACGCCGCCGTCGCGATCGTGCAGGGCGGGTACGTCCTCGCGCGCGCCCTCGACGACCCCGGCGCGATGACCGCCGCCGCGCGGGGTTTCGTCGCGCTCCTCGACCCTCGCCCCGCCGACCTGCTGGAGGACGCATGACCGACGCCCCCGACCGCCCGTCGCTGCGCGAGCGACTGCGCGCGCTCCCCGTGCTCGCGACCGACCTGCCCGGCCTCGACGTCGACGAGGCACCGGACGAGCCGGTCGCGCTCTTCGTCGGCTGGCTCGAGGAAGCGATCGACGCCGGCCTGCCCGCGCCGCACGCCGCGACCCTCTCGACCGCCGACGCGAGCGGCCGGGTCGACGCCCGGACGCTGATCCTCAAGGACGTCGACGGCGACGGCTGGGTCTTCGCGACGCGTGCCGACTCGCCCAAGGGCGTGGCGCTCGCGCAGAACCCGAACGCCGCGCTGACGTTCTTCTGGCGCGAGCACGGCCGCCAGGTCCGGGTGCGCGGGCCGGTCGTCCCGCTCGGCCCCGAGGCGTCCGCCGCCGACTTCCTCGCCCGCTCCGACTTCTCCCGGGCTACCGCGCTCGCAGGGCCGCAGAGCGCCCGGCTCGCGTCACGGGACGCCTACCGGACCGCGTGGGAGGGGGCGCTCGCGCGGGTCCGCGCCGAGCCCGGCCTCGTGCTCGACGCCTGGGCGTCGTACGCGCTCGAGCCGACGAGCGTCGAGTTCTGGGCGTCCTCGCCCGACGGCCAGACCCGCCTGCGCTACACCGCGGCGCCCGACGCGGGCGACGCGACGCCTCACCCCTGGACGAAGGAGCTCCTGTGGCCGTGACCGACCCCACCGCACCCGCCGCGCCGGACGTCGAGCAGGTGCGTCGCGACGCGCGCGCCGCGCTCGACGCCGTCGCCGCCGCGACGCGTGCCCTCGACGACGCCGCACTCGCCGGGCCGTCGGCCCTCCCGGGCTGGTCGCGCAGCCACGTGCTCGCGCACGTCACCGCGATCGGCGAGGCGATGGCCCGCCAGGCGGAGCGCGCCGCCCACGGCGAGCTCGTCGAGGTGTACGACGGCGGAGCGGCCGGCCGGGAGGCCGGCATCCAGGCGGGCGCCCGCCGCTCGGTCGCGGAGCACGTCGGCGCGCTCGAATCTCTGGGCGAGCGCCTCGACGCCGCATGGCCGGGCCCGGGGTCGTCCGCGTGGGACGCGCCCGTGACCTACCGCGACGGGACCGTCGTCGACGCGCTCGTCGCGTGGTGGCGCGAGGTCCGGATCCATGCCGTCGACCTCGACGCCGGGCTCGGCCTCGACACCTGGCCGCGCGCGCTCGGCCTCCATCTCCTCGACTTCCTCGGGGTCCGCCTCGCCGACGACGTCGCGGTCGAGCTCGTCGGCGAGCCCACCGCGCTCAGGGTGGGCCCGGGCGGCCTCCGCCTCGCTGCCGAGCCCGGGGTCTCTCCCCGCACCGAGACGCCCGTGGGGAGCGACCCCGGGTTCGACGCGCGAGACGGCGTCGTCGTCCGGGGTCGCCTCACCGACGTCGCCGCCTGGCTCGCGGGGCGCCGCCCCGACGCGGAGCCCGACGCCTTCCGCGACGGCGTACGCACGCCCCTCCCCGGGATCGGTCCCTGGCCCTCGCCCTACTCCCCGCCGAGGTAGGACGCTCCTGCCGCGAGGGGGCGAGACGTCCGGCCTGCGCCGCTCGGGACGTTCGTCCCGGGAAAGTGTGACGCACGCCCGTGACGCACCGCACAGTTAGTGCACTCTTTCACAAGCGTAGAATCGGAGCGTGTCGAGTCGAGCGAGCAACCCCGCAAGCAGCGCAGACCAGATCGACGTAGCCCTCATCGGCGGTGGCATCATGAGTGCCACGCTGGGAGCTCTCCTCAAGGTCCTGGAGCCCTCCTGGACCGTGCGCATCTACGAGCGTCTGGACGCCGTGGCGCAGGAGTCGTCGAACCCGTGGAACAACGCCGGGACGGGTCATGCCGCCCTGTGCGAGCTCAACTACACGCCCCAGAAGGCGGACGGCTCGATCGACATCGCCAAGGCGGTGAAGATCAACGAGCAGTTCGAGGTGTCGCGCGAGTTCTGGCACCACCTGCTCACGACGGGCGCCCTCCCGCAGCCCGCGAGCTTCATCTCCCGCACGCCGCACATGACGTTCGTGCGCGGCGCGGAGAACGTCGACTACCTGCGCCGCCGGTTCGAGACGCTGCGCCAGCACCCGCTGTTCAGCGAGCTCGAGTTCAGCGACGACCCCGCCGTGATCGCCGAGTGGGCACCGCTCCTCGTCGCGGAGCGCGACGGTGACGAGCCGGTCGCGGCGACGCGCGCGACGAGCGGCACGGACGTCGACTTCGGCGCGCTCACGCAGCAGCTCGTCGACTACCTCGTCTCCCAGGGCACGCAGCTCTTCCTCGAGCACGAGGTGAAGAACCTCAAGAAGACGAAGGACGGCCGCTGGCGCCTGACGGTCAAGGACCGCTCGTGGAACGCCCCGAAGCGCCGCTCGACCGTCGAGGCCCGGTTCGTGTTCGTCGGCGCCGGCGGTGGCGCCCTGCCGCTGCTCCAGGCCGCGGGCATCCCCGAGGCCAAGGGCTACGGCGGCTTCCCCATCAGCGGCGAGTTCCTGCGCACCGACAGCCCCGAGCTCGTCGCGCAGCACCAGGCCAAGGTGTACGGCAAGGCCGACGTCGGCTCGCCGCCCATGTCCGTCCCGCACCTGGACACGCGTGTCGTCGAGGGCAAGACGTACCTGATGTTCGGCCCGTACGCCGGGTTCAGCCCCAAGTACCTCAAGAAGGGGAAGTACCTCGGGCTGTTCACGTCGCTGCGCCTGCACAACCTCGGCTCGATGGTCGGCGCGGGCCTGAAGAACCTCGACCTCACCCAGTACCTGGTCGGCCAGCTCCTCGCGAGCCCGGAGACCAAGTTCACGGCGCTCCAGGGCTTCATGCCGACGGCGCACCCCAAGGACTGGGAGACCATCACCGCGGGCCAGCGCGTCCAGGTGATCAAGAAGGACAAGGACGGCAAGGGCGTCCTCGAGTTCGGCACCGAGGTCATCGCCGCCGCCGACGGCTCCATCGCGGGCCTGCTCGGCGCCTCCCCGGGCGCGTCGACCGCCGTCCCCGCGATGATCGACCTGCTCGAGCAGTGCTTCCCCGCCCGCTTCACCAAGTGGCGCCCCGAGCTCGCGACGATGATCCCGAGCCTCGGCCAGGCCCCCTGGGAGGCCGAGGAGCTCGAGGGCCTCGACCAGCTCACGGGCGGCGCGGACGTCGACGCCGTCGGCTCGCGCGCCTGACCACGATCTGACGCCCCTCCCCCACGACGGCCCGGACCTCCACGAGGTCCGGGCCGTCGTCCGTCTCCGCGCGGGGACGGTCAGCGTGGGAGCGGGACGCGCCGGGACGCCCTCGACGACGACGGCTTCGACGGCTCCGTCGCGGTCGGAACCGGAGAAGCACCGCGGACGCCGTCCCGCACGGCAGGGTTCGGGACGACGCGCCGCAGCACGAGCTCGGCCGCGACCTCGTGCGGGTCGACGTGCTCGCCCTGCACGTCCGAGCGAGCGGACGCGGCCCGCAGGTCGGCGTCGAGGCGCTGCGCGTCGCGGTCCCAGCGCTCGCCGTGGACCGACCGGTCGCCCCATGCGCCGGCGCCGGGCCACGCGCCGTCCGACCCCGCGGGGAACCACGGTCGCACAGGGTCCTCTCGCCGCACCACGAGCGCCGCGACGGTCGGGCCGACGACGAGGAGAAGAACCATCACACCCCAGAAGATGTCCATGCCTCTACCCTGTCGCCGCACGTGCGCGGCGACGAGTGGCAGGAGCGACACCTCTCGACAAGATCCCGCCACGGGCGTAGCGTGCCGTGCATGGTGCGTTCCGTCGCGGCCGTCGTGTGCGACGGCCTGGCCCCGTTCGAGTTCGGCGTCGTGTGCGAGGTGTTCGGCCTCGACCGCAGCGAGGACGGCGTCCCGTCGTTCGACTTCCGCGTGTGCGGACCGGTCGCCGGGCGCCCCGTGCGCACGTCGGTCGGCGCGCAGGTGGTCCCGGAGCACGGTCTCGACGCCACGGACGACGTCGACCTCCTCATCGTCCCGGCGATCCGCATCGGCTCGCACTACCCGCCCGAGGTGCTGGACGCCGTCCGGCGCGCGTCCGAGCGCGGCGCGCTGCTGCTGAGCGTGTGCTCAGGGGTCTTCCTCCTCGCCGCGGCCGGCGTGATCGAAGGGCGGCGCGTCACGACCCACTGGATGCACGCCGACGAGCTGCGCCGCCAGTACCCGAGCCTGGACATCGACCCGGACGTGCTGTTCGTCGACGACGGCAACCTTGTCACGAGCGCCGGGACCGCCGCGGGGATCGACGCGTGCCTGCACCTCGTGCGACGCGAGCTCGGGGCCAAGGTCGCGAACACGATCGCGCGGCGCATGGTCGTGCCGCCCCAGCGTGACGGCGGGCAGCGCCAGTTCATCGAGCGCCCGGTCCCGGAGTGCGAGGAGGACTCGTTCGCCGAGCTGCTGGAGTGGATGACCGAGCACCTCGACGAGCCGCTCACGGTGCGGGACCTGGCACGCCGGGCCCACACGTCGGAGCGCACGTTCGCGCGCTCGTTCGTCGCCCAGACGGGCACGACGCCGCTCGCGTGGCTGACGTCGCAACGCGTGGGGCACGCGCAGTCCCTGCTCGAGGAGTCGACGCTGGACCTCGAGGAGGTCGCGCGGCGGTGCGGGTTCGGCTCCGCGGCGCTCCTGCGCCACCACTTCCGGCGTGCGGTCGGCATCACCCCGACGGAGTACCGCCAGACGTTCCGCTTCGCCGCCTGACGACGACGCGGCCCCCGAGGCTCCTGCGCGAGTTCTTCACGCGCCGGGCTCGCGTCCGCAACCTACGGTCCCGTAGGGTGAGGGTCATCTGCAGCACGAGCACCCGCTCACCTCCGCGGCTGGGAAGTCGACACCGACACCCTGCGAGGCCGCACATGACCTCTGCCGCAGTGCGCCCGGGCTTCCGGGCCACCCGCCCCCGCACCGACGAGCCGGGCGCCGTCACCAGCACCTACAGCGCGCTGTCGCGCACCGTGCGCGACGCCGGTCTGCTCCACCGGACGCACGGCTACTACCTGTGGACCCTCGCCGTCCTGACGCTCGCGCTCGGCGGCGCCGTCGCCGGGTTCGTCCTCCTCGGCGACTCGTGGTTCCAGCTCCTGATCGCCGGGGCGCTCGGCCTGATCTTCACCCAGTTCGCGTTCGTCGCCCACGAGGCGTCGCACCGACAGGTCTTCGCGTCCGGCCCGGCGAACGACCGCCTGGGTCGCACCCTCGCGAACGGCGTCGTGGGGATCAGCCACTCGTGGTGGATGAACAAGCACACGCGCCACCACGCGAACCCCAACCAGCGCGGCAAGGACCCGGACATCGCCCCGGACGTCGTCGTCTTCCTCGACGAGGACGCGGCAGCCGCGAAGGGCTTCCGGGCCGTGATCAACCGGTACCAGGGCTGGCTGTTCTTCCCGCTGCTCACGCTCGAGGGTCTCAACCTGCACGTCCAGGCGTACCGCTCGCTCCTCGCGGGCGGCCGGACGCGCGGCAACCTCCGGGCCCGGGTCGGCGAGCTCGTGATCCTCACGCTGCGTCTGTCGCTCTACGTGGGCGCGATCTTCTGGTTCCTGCCGCTGGGCATGGCGTTCGCGTTCCTCGGCGTGCAGCTCGCCGTGTTCGGCGTCTACATGGGGGCGTCGTTCGCGCCGAACCACAAGGGCATGGCGATCATCCCCGAGAACACGAAGATCGACTTCCTCTCAAAGCAGGTCCTCACGTCGCGCAACATCCGCGGCGGCTGGTGGATGAACATCCTCATGGGCGGGCTCAACTTCCAGATCGAGCACCACCTGTTCCCGAGCATGCCGCGGCCCCACCTCGCGCGGGCGCGCGAGATCGTGCGCGAGCACTGCGCGAACCTCGGCCTGCCCTACACCGAGACGAGCCTCGTGCAGTCCTACGGCATCGTCGTGCGGTACCTCAACCGTGTCGGGCTCTCCGCGCGCGACCCGTTCGACTGCCCGATGTTCCGCCAGCTCCGCAAGGTCTGACCGCCGCCGGGGCTCGCCGCCGGGCCGGGCTGGCCCGACGGCGTGCGCCCGGGTCAGGCCGACGCCGCGTGCCCGTGCCGCCAGTACCCGACGAAGTCGACGTGCGTCTTGGGCACGCCGCGGTCGTTGACGAGGTGGCGGCGCACCCCGGTCGCGAGCGTCGACTCCCCCACCGCGTACGCGTAGACGGGCCCGGACGGCAGGTCGGCCGACCGCACGGCCTCGAGCGCCAGCGCGCCGGGCAGGAGCTCGTGCGGGTCCGTGCCCGCGGGCGCCGCGCCCTCGCGCACGACCCAGCGGAGCTCGACACCCGCCGGCACGCGGAAGTCCTGCGCGTCCGCCGCCTCGGGGATCTCGACGATCGCGAGGCCGCGCGCGTCGTCGGGCAGCGACTCGCAGATGCCCGCGACCGCGGGCAGCCCGGTCTCGTCGGCGACGACGAGAGTCCAGTCGTGCGGGACGCGCGGGTTGTAGCCGACCCCCTGGTCGAGCAGGCCGACGCGGTCCCCCGGCTGCGCGGACAGCGCGAACGACGACGCGGGCCCGGCGTCGCCGTGGACGACGAAGTCGACGTCGATCTCCCGCAGGTCGGGCCGCGCGGCGCGCACCGTGTAGTTGCGGACCCAGGGCCGGCGCGCCTTGGGCGTCGCGAGGTACTGGACGTACCACATGCCCGAGGTGCGCGTGGGCAGGCGCAGGGAGTCCTGGTCGTCACGCGCCAGGAACATCCGGAACCACTGGTCGAAGCCCATGGGCGTGAAGAGGTCCGTGTCCTCGCCGCCGAGCGTCACCCGCACGACGTTGGGGCTCACCCGCTTGCTGCCGACCACGCTCAGCGTGACGACGTGCGCGTCGGCGGGCTTGACCATCTTGAAGGTGGCCACCAGCGGCTCCTCGGGGTGCGGCCCGGGCCGGCCGGGCGAACGGCGGCCCCGCGAGCACGGAACCGTAGGCAAGGCTAGCCTCACCTCGCGCGCGCGTCGATGTGGTCGATCCCACAGGCCGCACGCCCCTCCTCCGCCCGGGGACGCCGTCGTCCGGTGTCATGCTCGGGGCGTGGAGCTCCCCGTCGCCTGGTCCGTCGTCCTGCTCGTCACCGCCGCGTGGAACCTGCTCATCTGGCCGCGGTTCCTCCAGCGCATCGCCAAGGACCCGCGCGCGCGTGACGCCGACGGACGCGCGACGCGCTTCCTCACGGTGCACGTCGTGCTCGTCGCGGTCTCGCTCGTGCTGGCCCTGGCGGTCGGGGTGCTCGGCCTCCTCACGCTCGTCTGAGCCCGGCCAGCCGCTCCGGGTTCCGGAAGAGCAGGACGCGCACGACGCGCTCCCCGTCGTACTCGACGGTCGCGCCCATGGCGGGCTCCCCGTCGACGGTCCACACGCCGCCCAGCGCGCCGTTGACGAGCGCGGGCTCGAAGGCCATCGCGGTCGTCTCGGGCTTCGCCGAGAGACCCACGAGCATCCGCGCCACCTTGTCCGCTCCCGTCACGGGCCGCAGGGCCGCGCGCGCCTTGCCGCCGCCGTCGCTCACCACGACGACGTCCGGCGCGAGGATCTCGACGAGCGCGGTCGTGTCCCCCGTCGCGCACGCGGCCATGAACCGCTCGACGGCGGCACGCTGCGCGTCGTCGGGCGGCGTGAACCGCGGGCGCCGCGCCCGCACGTGCTCGCGCGCGCGGTGCGCGGTCTGGCGCACGGCCTCGGGCGAACGGTCGAGGCCCTCGGCGATCTCGTCGTACGGGACGTCGAACACCTCGCGCAGCACGAACACGGCACGCTCGAGCGGGCTCAACGTCTCCAGCACGACCAGCAGCGCCATCGACACGTCCTCCGCGCGCTCGACCTGCAGCGCGGCGTCCGGCGACGTGAGGAGCGGGTCGGGCAGCCACGACCCCACGTACGTCTCGCGCCGCCTTCGCAGCGCGCGCAGACGGTCGAGCGCGAGCCGGGTCGTGACGCGCACGAGGTAGGCGCGCGGGTCCAGGACGCCGGAGCGGTCCGCCGCCGACCAGCGCAGCCAGGCCTCCTGGACCACGTCCTCGGCGTCCGCGGCGGAGCCCGTCATCTCGTACGCGACCGTGAAGAGCAGGCGACGGTGCACCGTGAACGGCGCGAGGGCCGGACCGGGACCGCGAGGGTCCGCGACGCCGTCAGACGGTCGGTGCCCGGCGCTCTCGCTCACCTCGCCAGCCTGCCAGCCGTGCCCGCCGCGCGCAGCCCGCCGGCGAGCGGGACCTCGCACCGGTCGCTGAAGCCCTGGCTGGACAGGCCGAGGGCGGCGTTGATCCGGCTGCGCAGGTTCTCCAGCGCGACGAGAGCCGTGAGCTCGACGAACGCGGGCTCGCCCAGGTCGTCGACCAGCGCGGCCGCGAGCTCGTCCGTCACCGTCGGCGGGGTCCCGGTCGCCGCCTCGGCGTACTCGAGCACGCGCCGCTCGACGGCGGTGTACGCGTCGCTCTCGCGCCACGCGGGCACGTCGTGGAGCTTGCGGGGATCGACGTCGCCGTGCTCCGACTCCCAGTAGCCGAAGTCGACGCACCACGAGCAGCCGATCTGCACCGCGGACGCCATCACCGCGAGCGCCGAGAGCGTCGGGTCGAGCGTCCGCCAGCGCGCGACGCCGGCTTCGAGGACGCAGTACGTCGTCGCGACGCGCGGGTTGTGCCCGACGGCGGCGAGCGGCTCGAGCACGGCGCCGTACCGGCGTCGCGAGAGCGTGGCGAGGGTGCGGTTGAGCAGGGTCCGGGGCGGGTCGAGCGAGATGCGGGCCACGAGGGTCTCCTTCCGTCAACCGGCGCGGTGCGCGCCGGTCGTGCGCGGGGTCGACCATCCAGACGCCTGCCGCGCGCCGAGCGTGACGTGGACCCGCGTGACCTGCGTCACGGCCGGTGGGCGCGCTTCTCGTTGCCGCGCCGGTAGTTCCCCGTCGCCCGGGCGAGCAGGAGCTGGACCTCGCCCTCGTCGTCGCGCGCCTCGGCCCGTTCCAGGGCGGCGGCGAGCCGGCCGGCTGCGGCCCCCGTGACCGTGACGACGACGCGCCCGCCGCGCCCGACCCGGACGCGCCCGTCCTGGGTCACCTGGTGGTCGAACGGGTCGGGGAACGGGTCAGGAAGGGTGCGGTCGCTCGCCATCCCGCCACGCTAGGGCGCGTCGGACGGGACGCGCACGGTCTTTCGCCCGGCGTGCGGCCGCACGAGGTTCGCGAGCGGCGAGTAGCGCGGCACCCAGCGCGCGAGGGCCGCCGCGGACCCCGCGCCGAGCACCGACGTCGCCCAGACCCCGGCCGCGAGCGACCCCAGCGCGGCCCCGGCCGAGAGCACGAGGGGCCCGAGCGCGTCGCCCGTGTCCTGGAAGAGGCGCCACACGCTGAGGAAGGTCGGGCGCACCTCTGCGGGTGCGACGTCGGCCCCGAGCGTCATGACGATGCCCGACCCCATCCCGTTGCCGACCCCGAGCAGCGCCGCGACGACCGTCACCGCGGCCACCGTGTGGGCGAAGGGCAGGAGCGCGAGCCCGGCGGCCATGGTGAGCATCGACGGCACGGCGACCCAGAGGCGCCCGAACCGGTCCATGACCTTGCCCGCCGGGTAGAACAGCAGCATGTCGAGCGCGCCGGAGACGCCGAAGATCAGCGACGTCACCTCCGCGTCCAGCCCGAGATGCTCGCCCCAGAGCGGGATGACGGTCTGGCGCGCCCCGCGCACGGCGCTCACGAGGAGGATCGCGACGCCGAGCGTCGCGAAGAGGCGCCGGTGCTCGCGCGCCACGCGGGCGATGGTCACCCGCGGTCCCGTCGCGGCGCCGCGACCGCGCGTGCGCACGCGGCCCGGCTCGTCCTGCGCCGTCGGCTCCGGGCGCACGACGGCGAGCACCGCCACCGCGGCCAGCGCCGCCCCGGCGCCGAGCCAGTAGGCGCCGCGCACGTCCGTCGCCGCGATGACGGCCGCCCCCGCGAACGGGCCGAGGAACAGCCCGATGCGGTGCACGCCGGCGAGCGTGGACAGGACGCGCGCCCGCCGCAGGGGCGGCGTGATCTCCGTGAGGTAGGCCTGGCGGGCGAGGTTGAAGACGGCGGTCGACGCGCCCAGGGCGAGGACGCCGGCCGCCAGTCCCCCGAGGTTCGGGCTGAGCGCGATCGTCGCGAACGCGACCACGGCGACGCCGCCCGCGAGCAGCATGGCCGCCCGGTCGCCGATCCGCTGCGCGAGGGCCCCGGCCGGGAGGTCGAACAGGATCTTGCCGATCGGGACGAGCGCGGCGACGAGGCCCGCGACCGTGAGGCTCGCCCCGCGCCCGGTCGCGGTGACCGCGACGACGGGCAGCATCGCCCCGATGCCGATCTCGAGGACGAGCGTCGGGACGAACGCGCCGAGGACGACGCTGCGCAGGGGGAAGAGCGGCGCGTCGGTGCCCGCGGGGGCGGTCACCGCACCTCCGCCACGGCCTCGACGCCCTGCCGCTCGCCGTCGGGTCGCGCGACCTCGACGCCCCGGCACGAGGGCGCGTCGGCGAGGAGCTCGAGGAGCTGGGGCGCCGCCGAGGCCCCGCTGGCCCAGCGGCCCGTCACCACGGAGACGACCCAGCTCGGCGCACCGGCCTCGGGCAGCGCGAGCGTGACGAGACGCGCCGCCTGGGGCTTCGCCGCGACGTGGCGCGGGACGAGCGCGATCCCGAGGCCCCGGTCGACGAGCTCGAGCAGCGTGTGCACGTCGTTGACCGAGCACCGCACGCGGCGGTGCACGCCGTGCGCGGCGCACGTGGCGTCGTTGACGGGACGCGCGCCCCACGACGGGTCGAAGTCGACGAACTCCTGGCCGGACAGGTCGGACCAGTCCACCCGCCCGCGGGCGGCGAGCGGGTGCTCGGGCGCGCACACGAGCACGAGCGGCTCGCTGCCCAGCACGGTCTGCGAGAGCGACCCCAGGTGCTCGGTGGTCGCGACGAACGCGACGTCGAGGTCGCCCTCGCGCACGCGCGCGAGAAGGTCGTGGGAGCCGGCCTGCGCGAAGTGGATCTCCACCTGGGGATAGCGGCGGTGGAAGCGTTCGAGCAGCGTGGTGACGTCGAGGACGCCGAGGCACTGCTCCGAGCCGACGCGCAGCGAGCCGGACAGCGCGCGCGTCGCGCGGACCACCGCGTCGCGACCGGCGGCCGCCTGCGCGAGCATGGAGCGTGCGTGCGGCAGCAGCGCCAGCCCTGCCTCGGTGGGCTCGACGCGGCGCGTCGTGCGCGTGAACAGGCTCGCGCCGAGCTCCTCCTCGAGGCTGCGGACCGCGGCGGACAGGCCCGACTGGGAGACGCCGACGAGCTGTGCCGCGCGGGTGAACTGGCGCTCGTCCGCGAGCGCGACGAGGTACTCCATCTGCCGCAGATCCATTGATGACTCGCTCTTCTGTATGTGACAACCGCTAGTCGTTGGACTTCTAGGTTACTCGTTCCTACGCTCGGGACGTCCGGCCGTGACGCCCGCACCGGCGTCGTCCCGGCCGGCGACGACCCCTTTCTATCCTCCGACCCGCGAGGGAGACCCCATGCAGCAGCGCACTCTCGGATCCCGGACAGTCTCCGCGATCGGACTCGGCGGCATGCCGATGTCGATCGAGGGGCGACCGGACGAGGCCCGGTCCGTCGCGACGATCCACGCAGCGCTCGACGCCGGCGTCACGTTGATCGACACGGCCGACGCCTACCACCTGCACGCCGACGAGGTCGGGCACAACGAGGAGCTGATCGCCCGCGCGCTGCGCTCGTACGGCGGCGACACGTCCGACGTCCTCGTCGCGACCAAGGGCGGCCACCTGCGCCCCGGCGACGGCACCTGGACCCGCAACGGCGACCCGACCTACCTCAAGCAGGCCGCGAAGGAGTCGGCGCGCCGGCTCGGCGTCGACGCGATCGGCCTCTACCAGTTCCACCGCCCCGACCCCGAGGTCCCCTACACCGACTCGGTCGGCGCGCTCGTCGAGCTGCTCGACGAGGGCGTGATCCAGCAGGCCGGGATCTCGAACGCGGACGTCGCGCAGATCGACCTCGCGCACGAGCTCCTCGGCGGGCGCCTCGCGTCGGTGCAGAACCAGTTCTCGCCGCGCTTCCGCTCGAGCCAGGGCGAGCTCGAGCACTGCGCGGCGCTGGGCGTCGCGTTCCTGCCGTGGAGCCCGCTCGGCGGGATCGCGAACGCCGCGGAGCTCGGCGCACGCCACGCCGTCTTCCAGGACGTCGCCGACGCCCACGGCGTGAGCGTCTACCAGGTCACGCTCGCGTGGGAGCTCGCGCTCGCGCCCGTCGTGATCCCCATCCCCGGCGCCTCGCGGCCCGGGTCGATCGTCGACTCTGCGGGCGCCGCGGACGTCGTCCTCACCCCCGGGGAGGTCGCGCGGCTCTCCGCCGCGTGACCTCCACCGAGTCCCCACCAGCGAAGGAGCTCACCGGTGAAGACCTTCACCCTCCCCGGCACCGACCTCGTCGTCCCGGACGTCGTGCTCGGCCTCATGCGCATCCAGGACAAGACCGACGACGAGGTCCGCACGCTCGTGCGCACGGCCCGCGACGCCGGCATCACGTTCCTCGACCACGCCGACGTGTACGGCACCGACCTGCACGGCTGCGAGCGCCGGTTCGCCGAGGCGATCGACCTCTCCCCCTCCGAGCGCGCGGAGTGGGTCATCCAGTCCAAGGCCGGGATCGTGCGCGAGGGCCCGTACTTCGACTTCTCCTCCGAGCACCTCGTCGCGTCCGTCGAGGGCTCGCTCGACGCGCTGCGCACGGACTACCTCGACATCCTCCTGCTGCACCGGCCCGACGCCCTCGTCGAGCCCGAGGAGGTCGCGCGCGCGTTCTCCGAGCTGCACGCGGCGGGCAAGGTGCGCGCGTTCGGGGTGTCCAACCACACGCCCGGCCAGATCGAGCTGCTGCGCCGGTACGTGGAGCAGCCGATCGTCGCGAACCAGCTCCAGCTCTCGATCACGCACGCGCCGATCGTCGCGCAGGGGGTCGCGTCGAACATGCAGGGCCTGGACCAGTCGATCAGCCGCGACAGCGGGATCCTCGACTACTGCCGCCTGCACGACATCACGGTCCAGGCGTGGTCGCCGTTCCAGGCGGGATTCTTCACCGGCGTCTTCCTCGGCTCGGAGGAGTACCCCGAGCTCAACGCCGTGATCGACCGCCTCGCCGCCCGGTACGACGTCCCGCCCATCGCGATCGCGACCGCCTGGATCACGCGGCACCCGGCGCGGATGCAGGTCGTGCTCGGCACGACGAGCCCCGAGCGGGTGGCGGGCGCGGCCCTCGGCTCGGAGGTGCCGCTCACGCGCCCGGAGTGGTACGAGCTGTTCCGCGCCGCGGGCTACACCGTCCCCTGACGAGCGCGCCCGGACGGCTGGTGTCGGAGGTCACGCACCGGCCGTCCGGGCCGCCCCACGGGGCGGTCTAGGCTCGTCCCGTGGCGACCTTCTCGGCAGTGACCCGGCAGCACATCCTCCAGGCGATCGCGGACTGGGACGACCGGGGCCGGGACGCGTTCCTCGGGGTCTACGGGTTCACCGCGACCCCCGGCACCCCCCTCCTCCACGACGACCGCGCGTACGACGCCCAGGCGATCCTCGGCGTCGCGCACCGGTACGCGACCGGCCGCGTCGCGACCGCCGAGGAGTTCCGCAGCAGCCCCGTGAGCGTCGCGGAACTGCTGCGCAAGCGCGGCTTCGACGTGCCGGGCGCGGCTCCCGCGGCGCCGGCGCCCGCACGTCGGACCGCGGCGAAGGCCGCGACCGCACCCCGCAGCCCCCGCAAGACGACGCCGCGTGCCTCTGAGCCCGAGAAGCCGCCGGCCGTGTGCCCCACGTGCTTCACGGTGCTGCCCGCGACGGGCATCTGCGACGACTGCGGCTGACCGGGTCTCCCCCAGCGCACGACGAGGGGCGCCGTCCGGACGGACGGCGCCCCTCGTCGTGCTGCGAGTGCCCGTGAGGGCCGCGGGCGACCGGGTCAGTTGACCTCGGACGGGTGCGCGCTCACGCGGCCCGAGCCGTCGCCGGTGTCGAGGGCGTCGATCGCCGCGACCTCGTCGGCCGTGAGCTCGAAGCCGAAGAGGTCGAAGTTCTCCGCCATGCGCTCCTTGCGCGACGACTTGGGGAAGACGATGAAGCCGCGCTGCAGGTGCCAGTGCAGGACCGCCTGGGCAGGCGTCACGCCGTGCGCGGCCGCGGCGTCGACGACGGCCTGCCTCTCGAACAGCGGGTACTTGCCCTGGCCGAGCGGGCCCCACGCCTCGATCTTCATGCCGTTCGCGTCGGCCCACGCGAGCACGTCGCGCTGCTGATAGGCCGGGTGCAGCTCGATCTGGTCGACGGCGGGGACCACGCCCGTGTCCGCGACGATCCGGTCGAGGTGCTCGGACAGGTGGTTGGAGACGCCGATCGAGCGTGCCAGGCCGGCGTCGCGGATCTCGATGAGCTTCGCCCACGCGTTCGTGTACTGGTCCTGGGCGGGCGCCGGCCAGTGCGTGAGGTACAGGTCGACGTGGTCGAGGCCGAGCTTGTCCAGGCTCTCGCGGATCGCGTCGTGCGGCTGCTCGCCGGACTGGCGGTCGTTCCAGAGCTTGGTCGTGACGAAGAGCTCGTCGCGCGGGACACCGCTCTTGGCGATCGCGGCGCCGACGCCCTCCTCGTTGCGGTAGATCGCGGCCGTGTCGATGTGGCGGTAGCCGACCTCGAGGGCCTCGCTCACGGCCTTCTCCGCCTCGTCCGGTGGGACGAGGAAGACGCCGAAGCCGAGCTGGGGGATGGTGTGACCGGAGTTGAGCGTCACGGTCGGGACAGAGGGAACGGTCATGTCCTCCAGCCTAGGAACGGGCCGCCCAGGCGTCCAACGACTACGAGCCATGCGACTCAGCGCTCGCGCTCATGAGTCCCTGACCTGCACGGCGAGATCCGGGCTGGACTTTGTAGATCACGGTTTGGTTACATGGGCGCGGTCCTGACCACGAACGAACCGGAGCGCACCATGTCCCGAGGCCGCCACAGCGCCGCCCCCGCAGCGCCCGCGCGCTCCCTCCGGCTCCCTGCCCTGCCGTCGTTCCCGGCGCTCCCTGCGCGCGCCCTCAAGCTCCCGGCGCTCGCGCTCGTCGGGCTGCTCGGCGCGGGCGTGGTCGGCGCGGGCCCCCAGCCCGCCGAGGGGAACCCCGACCTCGCGCCGCTGAGCGTCGAGCCCGCGTCCGGGGCCGGGTCGACCGTGGAGCGCGGCACGGGCGCCGCCAGCCGCTCCGCCGAGCGCGCCGCTCCCCCGGCGGCGACACGGGAGTCCCCGCTCGTCGAGACCGCGGCGAAGATCACCGTGGTCCCCGCCGCCGAGGTCGCCCCGCCCGCCCCGGTCGTCCCCGTCGCCACGGGCCAGCTCTGGACCACCGACGCCGTCAACGTCCGCACCGGGCCGTCGGCCGACGCCGGACGCGTCGCGACCGCCGCGTTCGCCACCGCCGTCGACGTCACCGGCGCCACCGAGGGCGAGTGGAGCCAGATCGTCTGGGACGGTGCCGCGGCCTGGATCAAGTCGAGCTTCCTCGCGGACTCCCAGCCCGAGGCGCCGGCGGCGACCGCCGCGAGCGGCGGCGGGTCGAGCGCGAGCGGCATCTCCGACGCCGCCTGCTCGGTGAGCTCCGGGATCGAGTCGTCGCTCCAGTCCAACGCCCGTGCGGTGTACCGGGCGGTGTGCGCGATCTTCCCGCAGGTGACCTCCTACGGCGGGATCCGCCCGGGCGACAGCGGCGACCACGGCACCGGCCGCGCCCTGGACATCATGATCACGGGCGAGACGGGCTGGGAGATCGCCCGCTACCTCCAGGCCAACGCCGGGGCGCTGGGGATCACCTACCTCATCTACCAGCAGCAGATCTGGATGGCCGGAGACCCCGCGAGCGCGTGGTCCGGCATGGAGGACCGCGGCGGCACGACCGCGAACCACTTCGACCACGTGCACGTCAGCACGTCGTAGGTCCGCGCGTCACGGCACGACGTTGGAGTACAGCCTCCTGCCAAGACCCTCCACGTCCGACCCGTCGCGGGTCAGGCCCACGTAGCCGCTGCGCTCGACGACGAAGACGTCGGACGGGACCGCGGCCGTCAGCCGCGACACCCAGGAGCGCTCGTGGCGGAGCGCGACCACCTGGACGCCCTCGGCGACCAGTCGCAGCACCACGTCGACGAGACCGGGGTGGGCGGGCAGCGGAACAGGCGCGTCCTCGTCGTCGTACCCGGCGTCCCCAGGGGCCGACCCGCCCGAGAGCTTGAGCGAACGCAGGTGCGGCATGCGGGTGAGGAACGCCGCGTCGGCGCCGTCGAGGCTCAGCGACAGCCGTTCGACGGCAGTGTCCCGCAGCACCGTGAGATCCGCGCCCCGGGTCGTCCCGACCAGGTGCAGCTCCGTGAGCGCGGGCAGCTGCGCCAGTGCGTCGACGCCCGTGACGCCGGGGGTACCGGAGCCGTCGGCGACGTTCACGTGCAGCCGCCGGAGCGCGGTGCACTCCGCCAGCGGCGCGAGGTCCGCGCGCCCGGTGAGGACCATGCCGAGGCCCGTGAGTCCCGGCACCGCCCCGATGCCCTCGACGGTCGAGCACGCACCGAGCTGGAGCATGGCACGCCCGGGCCGGAACATCGTCGCGGCGAACTCCCGCCGGTCGAACTCTCCCCACGCGCGGTGCAGCTCTGCGAGCTCGACGTCGGGATAGCCGTCGCGTGCGTACCCGGCGAGCACGTCGAGCGCCGCCGGGGTGGCCATGGTCCCCAGCGCGCGGAGGGCGACCCGCCGCTCGGCCGCCCGCTGCCCCGGGCGCTCGGCGAACCACCGGGGGTCTGCGCCGGGGTGCGCGGCGAGCCACCTCCCCACCTGCGCCACCTTCTCGGGGAGCGCCGGGACGTCGTCCCCGGTGGGCGCAGGCGGCGATCCGGGAGCGTCGCGTGACGCGGGAGCACCCGGCGAGGCAGGTGCGGACCCTAGCGCCGCCGCGTGCCTCGCGGCCGCCCGGCGGATGGTCGCGATCTTCGGAGCGCCCCGCTCCGCCGTCTCGGCCGGGATCCGGTCGAGGACGGTCACGTCGGCCCGGGCCGCGAGCGCGAGGAGCGCCCAGAGCGCCCGCGCGTCGAGAGCCCCCGCGAGGCTCGACGCGTCGAGACCGGCGACCGCTCCGAGATCCGGGTCCTCGAACACCCGCAGCGCCGCACGCTCCAGCGCGGGGTCGCTCGGGAGGCGCGCGGCGCCCTTGATGGCGTTCGGCTGGTTCGAGTACCCGTCGAACCGAGCCAGCAGCTGCTCGGCGCGTGCTGCGCCGACGGCGTCCGCCAGCACGGCGAGGGCGTCTGTCGAACCCGGCATGCGAGCCTCCGCTTTCCGTCGGGACCCCCGGCCGCCGGACGGCAGGACCGGCGGGGCCGACCCTACCGAGCCACGCCTCGCGGCCGCCGAGACGCGCCGAGCAGGAGAGAGCGAGAGCCACGTCCCGACGCAGCGCGGAGACGACGAAAGCGGGGCGCCGATGAACGACGCCCCGCTTCGATCCGGTGGAGCTGAGGGGACTCGAACCCCTGACCCCCTGCATGCCATGCAGGTGCGCTACCAGCTGCGCCACAGCCCCGTGGATCTGCGAAGATCCTGGTCAAACACTGGATGAACACTCCCCCGGCCGGTTTCCCGTCCTGCGGAGCGTCGCTAGTCTACGCAGAAACCGGCTCCAGATTCCAATCCGGTCCCGCGTTCCACTCGTCGAGCGGGAACCCGGCCCCGACGTTGTGGGCCACGAGACGCCACGCGGGCGTCGCGGCGGGCGCGGAGCGGTGCAGGTGGGACCAGTGGACGTTGTGCAGGCCGGAGATCCCGCGCCAGCCCTCCGGGTCCAGCCCGAGCAGCGCGGTCACGGCGAGCGTGATCGCCGCGCCGTGGGACACGACGACGAGGGTGTCGTCCTGCTCGAGCGCCTCGACGTGCTCGGTGACGGCCTCCACGAGGCGCGCGGCGACGGCGGCCTTGGTCTCGGCGCCCGCGCGCGTGGGCTCCTCGCCCCGGCGCCACGCCGCGTACTCCTCCGGCCACCGCTCGGCGATCTCCGGGCCTGTCAGGCCCTCCCACTCCCCGAAGCCGCGCTCGCGCAGCCGCGGGTCGAGCTGGACCTCCGCGCCGATCGCACCGGCGTACGCGCGCGCGGTGTCGGCGGCACGCACGAGGTCGGACGCGACGACGTGCGTCGCGCGGTGCGCGCTCGCGAGCGCCTTCGCGCCGCGCTCGGCCTGCCACTGCCCGACGCCGTCGAGCGGGATGTCGACCTGGCCCTGGAGGCGCATCGCGGCGTTGTACGCCGTCCGGCCGTGACGCAGGAGGACGAGCGTGCCGGCGGTCACGCCAGGGGCTCCCCCGAGAGGCGGATGGCGCCGTCGCCGCGGGTCGTGTCGTCGGCGTCGTCGGCCGTGCCGTCGCCGCCGCGCGCGTCCTCGGGGAGCTCGACGACGGGGCAGTCCTTCCACAGGCGCTCGAGCGCGTAGTAGACGCGGTCCTCGGCGTGCTGCACGTGCACGACGACGTCGCCGAAGTCGATGAGGACCCAGCGGGCCTCCTGCTTGCCCTCGCGACGGATCGGCTTGGACCCCGCCTTGTACATCGCCTCCTCGACCGCGTCGACGATCGCCGAGACCTGGCGCTCGCTCGACCCGGACGCGATGAGGAACACGTCCGTGAGGACGAGCTGCTCGCTCACGTCGAGTGCGATGATCTCCTCGGCCTTGCGGTCGGACGCCGCCCGCGCCGCGATGACGGCGAGCTCTACGGCTCGTTCGGTGGCAGTCACGTGTCTCCGTTCGTGGGGCGGCCGCTCAGCGGCCGGTGTCGAGGGTGCCGGGGTCGTCCCACGTCGACACGGCGGTCGCCGAGTCGCTCGTGTCCTCGGTGGCGAGACCCGGGTCGTCGCGCGAGACGAGCGTCCACACGAGCAGGCCGAGGACGAACGCCACGGCGACGAGGATGAGGTAGTGCAGCCACGTGTACGAGGGGCCGCGCGGCTCGTCGTCGAAGTCGTCGTCCGCCTCGTCGTCGAGCTCGTCCGCGCGGGCGCGCACACGGGGGAAGAGGTCGTCGGACGGGCCGCTCGCGGCGGCGGGCGCCGCAGCCGACTCGCGCACGCCGCCGAAGGGCGAGGCGGGCTCGCGGCCCGCGCTCGCCGGCTCGGGCGCCGACCCGGACGTGATCGCCGACCACGGGAGCGCGGCTCCCGGGGCCTCGGCGGGCGGCGCCGCAGCGGTGGGCCGCGCGGCAGCGGGCGTGCGCTCGGGCGCGGGCGCCGCGGTCGCACCCCACGGCGACGGGGCGGGTGCCGGAGCAGGTGTGGCGGGAGGCGCGGCAGGTGCGGCTGCCGGAGCCGAGAAGGCCGACAGCCGCTGCGGCTGGGCGGGCGGCGCCTCGGGTGCTTCGACCCGACCGACGGGCGCAGACCCGAACCCACCCACGGGTGCGGACGGGGTCGGGGGCCGGACGGGGCCGGTGGCGCCCGGCGTGGCGGGCCGCGGCGTGCCCGCAGGGGGGCGGGAGCTCGTGCGCGTCGGCACGACGGGGGTCGGCGCCGGCGGGCGGATCGCGACGCGCTCCGCGGTCTCCTGCACCGGGGTGAGCCGGCCCGTCTCGTCGAGGCCGCGCATGCCGCCCGAGGCGGCGGGCGGGCGGACGACGGACGGCTGCGACGGGTAGTCCGTCGGGCCGGTCGTCTCGCGCAGGGTGCGGCGCGACGGCGGCGGGGTCGCCGGAGCGGCGGGCCGCGCCGGGGCAGGCTGCTGCCACCCACCGGCGCCGGGCGCCGGGGCGGGTGGAGGCGTGCCAGGCTGCGCGGACCGCTCGGCCGCCGCCGCCTGCTCGCGCTCGCGCATCTCGCGCCGCGTGAGGGGGCGGACGGGCTGCATGTTGCTGCCGTTGTCACTCATCGTGCTGACCTCGATACAAACCGTGCTTGGCGATGTACTGGACCACGCCGTCCGGAACCAGGTACCACACCGGCTGGCCCGCCTCCGCACGCCGACGGCAGTCCGTCGACGAGATGGCGAGGGCCGGGACCTCGAGCATTGTGACCACGCCCGGAGGCAGACCCTCGACGCTCAGGCTGTGGCCCGGGCGGGAGACAGCCACGAAGTGTGCCATCTTCCACAGCTCGTCGGCATCCTTCCAGGTCAGGATCTGCTCGATCGCGTCCGCACCCGTGATGAAGAACAGCTCCGCGTCCGGACGCGCGGCCCGCAGGTCGCGCAGCGTGTCGACCGTGAAGGTCAGTCCCGGCCGGTCGACGTCGACCCGGCTCACCGTGAACCGCGGGTTCGAGGCGGTCGCGATGACCGTCATGAGGTACCGGTGCTCGGCCGGGCTGACGCTCTGGTGCTGCTTGAACGACGGCTTGCCCGTGGGGACGAACACGACCTCGTCGAGGTCGAACCGCGCCGCGGCCTCGCTCGCCGCGACGAGGTGGCCGTGGTGGATGGGGTCGAACGTGCCACCCATCACCCCCAGGCGGGGACGGCGCGGGCTCATCGGGACGTCATCGGTCGCGGGCGCTTCCGTCGTTCGCTACCGGTCAGTGCCGCGTGCCGACGCTGCGGAACGCGTAGGTCACGAGCAGCAGGGCCACGAGCCCGCCGAACCCGAGCAGCCCGTAGGCGAGCGGCGGGATGGGCAGGTGCGACGCGGCCTCGGCGCCTTCCTCGGCGGCCAGCACGACGGCAGAGATCACGACGTCCTCCTCGAAGGTCGTCCCCGGGGCGGACGGTGTCGTGCCGCGGTCCGGGGTGGTGCGGTGGATCGGTACGCCTGCCGGGACCGGCCCGACGGCGGACCGGACGGGCTCCGGTCGCCGACCAGTCTCTCACGACCGCCCGGCGGCCTGGTCCGGCAGGTATCAGGTACTTGCCGACGAACCGCTCGTCACGGACGAACGTGACCGTCGCCGTGCACGACCCATTTCGTCGTCGTGAGCTCGGCGAGCCCCATGGGGCCGCGGGCGTGGAGCTTCTGCGTCGAGATGCCGATCTCCGCGCCGAGGCCGAACTGGCCGCCGTCGGTGAACCGCGTCGAGGCGTTGACCATGATCGCCGCGGAGTCGAGCTCCGCGACGAACCGCTCCGAGGACGCGAGGTCCTGCGTGACGATCGCCTCGGTGTGCCCGGACGTCCACGTGCGGACGTGGTCGATCGCGGCGTCGAGGTCGTCGACGACGCGCACGGCGATCTCCGGCGCGAGGTACTCGGTCGCCCAGTCCTCGTCGGTGGCCGCGAGCACCTCGGTGCCGGCGGGCGCGAGGCCGGCCGTGCGGTCGTCGCCGTGCACCACGACGCCCGCCGCGGCGAGCGCGGCGAGGGCGGCGGGCAGGAAGTCGGGTGCGGCGTCCGCGTGGACCAGGAGCGTCTCCGCGGCGTTGCACACGCCCACACGCTGCGTCTTGGCGTTGAGCAGGATCTCGAGCGCCATGGCCCGGTCCGCGCTCGCGTCGACGTACACGTGGACGTTGCCGACGCCGGTCTCGATGACGGGCACGGTCGACTCGCGCACCACGGTGCGGATGAGGTCGGCCCCGCCGCGCGGCACGAGCACGTCGACGAGCCCGCGCGCGTGCATGAGCGCGACGGCGCCCGGCCGCCCGTGGCGGTCGATCGACTGCACGAGGTCGCCGGGCAGGCCCTGCGCCTCGAGCGCGCGGGCGAGCACGCCCACGATCACCTCGTTGGAGCTCGCCGCGGCGGACCCGCCGCGCAGGATCACGGCGTTGCCGCTCTTCAGCGCGAGCCCCGCGGCGTCGACCGTCACGTTCGGCCGCGCCTCGTAGATCATGCCGACGACGCCCATGGGCACGCGCAGCTGGCGCAGGCGCAGCCCGTTCGGCAGCGTCGAGCCGCGCACGACCTCACCGACCGGGTCCGGCAGGCTCGCGAGGGCGCGCAGCGCGTCGGCGATCGCGGCGATGCGCGGGCCGTCGAGCGCGAGCCGGTCGAGCAGGCCCTCGCTCATCCCGTTCGCGCGCTCGCGCTCGAGGTCGACGGCGTTCGCGGCCACGATCTCGTCCGTCGCCTCGACGAGCGCGTCGGCGAGCGCGAGGAGAGCGGCGTCCTTGGTCGCGCGCGTGGCCGTGGCCAGCGTGCGCGAGGCGACCTTGGCGCGGCGCGCGACGTCCTCGACGGCGGTGGCGACGTCGGGCGCGGTACCCGCTGCGGCTGGACCGGCGGGCTGGGGCTCGGCGGCGCCCGCGACGACGGGCGCGTCCTCGGTGGTGGTCATGGACCGAGCCTACGTCGGTCGACGGTGCGTCGGGGGCGCCGTCCGACGGCCGGTCAGCGGGCCCGCTTGCGGACCAGGACGAGGTCGTCACGGTGCACGACCTCGCGGTCGTAGCCCTCGCCCAGCTCGGCCCGCAGCTCGCCCGTCGACCGGCCGAGGAGGTCCGGGATGTCGCGGGACTCGAACGCGACGAGCCCGCGGGCGACCACGCGCCCGTCCGACGTCACGAGCTCGACCGGGTCCCCGGCGTCGAACTCCCCCTCGACGGCCGTGACCCCCGCGGGGAGGAGCGACGCGCGCCCTCCCTGCACGGCCTTCACGGCGCCGTCGTCGAGGACGAGCCGGCCGCGCGTGCGCGCGGCGTGCGCGAGCCAGAGCCGACGGCGCGTCGTCCGCTTGCCGGTCGCCGCGAACCACGTCCCGACGGCGTCGCCCGCGAGCGCGGCGGCGGCGTTCTGCGCCTTCGTCAGCACGACGGGGATGCCGGTGCCGGTCGCGATGGAGACGGACTCGAGCTTGGTCAGCATCCCGCCGGTCCCGACCGCGCTCCCCCGGCCCGTGACCTCGACACCCTCGATGTCGGCAGCCGACCGCACCTCGGCGATCCTGCGCGTGCCGGGGCGCGACGGCGGTCCGTCGTAGAGCCCGTCGACGTCCGTGAGCAGGACCATCGCGTCGGCGCGCACGAGGTGGGAGACGAGCGCGGCGAGGCGGTCGTTGTCGCCGAACCGGATCTCGTCGGTCGCGACGGCGTCGTTCTCGTTGACGATCGGCACGACGCCGAGGTCGAGCAGCCTCTCGAGCGAGCGCTGGGCGTTGCGGTAGTGCCCGCGGCGCACGGTGTCCTCCGCGGTGAGCAGCACCTGCCCGACGCGCAGCCCGTGCCCCGCGAACGCCTCGGTGTAGCGAGCGACGAGCATGCCCTGCCCGACCGAGGCGGTCGCCTGCGCCGTCGCGAGGTCGCGCGGCCGGCTGGGGAGCCCCAGGGGCCCGATCCCCGCGGCGATCGCGCCGGACGTGACGAGCACGACCTGGCCGCCCGCCGCGCGTCGCGCCGCGAGGACGTCGACGAGCGCGCGCAGGGCGGTGAGGTCGAGGTGCCCGTCGGCGCCCGTGAGCGAGGACGAGCCGATCTTCACCACCACGCGGTGGGCGGAGGCGATCTCGGAGCGGGAGGACAGCGCGTTCACGCGTCCATCATCGCCGCCCGCCGCCCCCGGGCGCGCAGGATTTCACGGACCAGGACGCCCCGGACCGGCTGTGGGCATGGAATGGGCCCGGTCCCCACGTGGGGACCGGGCCCATTCCATTCCCACACCGGTCCCGCGGCAGTCCGCGA
>NZ_JBHVMH010000007.1:0-57820 GCF_042797035.1 Cellulosimicrobium sp. NPDC057862 | reverse complement strand
GTTATTGTTTGGGCCCGGGCCCCCCGGGGGGGCCGGGCCAATTTCCATGCCCACAGCGGACCCGCGTCAGTCCGCGTCGGGGTCCGTCCACGTGCCGGCCTCGCGCTCGGTCCACAGCTCGCGGCGCGCCTCGGCCTTGGCGTCCATACGCTCGTGGTGCTCGCGACGCTTCTCCGTGCGCGTGGGGCGCAGACGCTCGTCGAGGCGGTTGTCGGAGCCGCGCGGGCCGCCGAGCAGCTCGGAGCCGGTCATGAGCGTCGGCTCCCAGTCGAAGACGACGGCGTTGACGTCGGTGCCGATGCGCACCTCGTCGCCCCCGACGGCTCCGGCGGCGAAGAGCTTCTCCTCCACGCCCAGGCGCGCGAGGCGGTCCGCCAGGTAGCCGACGGCCTCGTCGTTGCTGAAGTCCGTCTGGCGCACCCAGCGCTCGGGCTTGGCGCCGCGCACCTCGAACCAGTAGTCCGTGGCCCCGCCCTTGCGCGTGACGGTGAACCCGGCCTCGTCGACGGCGCGCGGGCGCAGCACGACGCGCGTCGGCTCGGGCGCGGGCGCCTCGGCCCGGGCCTTCTCGACGAGCTCGGCGAGCGCGTAGGTCAGCGGGCGCAGGCCCTCGTGGCTGGCCGTCGAGATCTCGAAGACGCGCAGGCCGCGCGCCTCGAGGTCGGGCTTGACGAGGTCGGCGAGCTCGCGCGCCTCGGGCACGTCGATCTTGTTGAGGACGACGAGCCGCGGGCGCTCGGTGAGCGGCACGCGGCCGCCCTCGATGTCGAGGTCCTGGGCGTAGGCGGCGAGCTCCGCCTCGATGACGTCGAGGTCGCTGATCGGGTCGCGGCCCGGCTCGAGCGTCGCGCAGTCGAGGACGTGCACGATCACGGCGGTGCGCTCGATGTGGCGGAGGAACTCGAGCCCGAGCCCCTTGCCCTCGCTCGCGCCCGGGATGAGGCCGGGGACGTCCGCGACGGTGAACCGCGCAGAGCCCGCCTGCACGACGCCGAGGTTCGGCACGAGCGTCGTGAACGGGTAGTCGGCGATCTTGGGCCGCGCGGCCGAGATCGCGGCGACGAGAGAGGACTTGCCCGCGCTCGGGTACCCGACGAGCGCGACGTCGGCGATCGTCTTCAGCTCGAGGACGACGTCCCGCTCCTCGCCCGGCTCGCCCAGCAGGGCGAAGCCCGGCGCCTTGCGGCGCGGCGACGAGAGCGCGGCGTTGCCGAGCCCGCCGCGGCCGCCCTCGGCGACGACGTACTCCGCGCCGTCGCCCACGAGGTCGGCCAGGACGGTCCCGTCCGCGGTCTTGACCACGGTGCCGTCGGGCACGCGCAGGACCAGGTCGTCGCCGTTCGCCCCGTCGCGGTCGTCGCCCATGCCCTGGGTGCCCGACGTCGCGTGCCGGTGCGGCGAGTGGTGGTACTCGAGCAGCGTGGTGGTCTGCGCGTCGACGACGAGACGCACCGTCCCGCCGTCACCGCCGTTGCCGCCGTCGGGGCCGGCGAGCGGCTTGAACTTCTCGCGACGGACCGAGGCGCACCCGTTCCCGCCGTTGCCGCCGGAGACGTGCAGGACGACACGGTCGACGAAGCTGGCCATGGAACGATCCTCTCAGAGGTGGGTGTGCATGAAACAGCAGGAGGGGCGCACCGCGTCGGTGCGCCCCTCCTGCTCGAAGCCTGTGGCTGTCGCTCAGCCCTCGACGGCGACGATGTCGATCACCTTGCGGCCACGACGCGTGCCGAACTGGACCGCACCGGCGGCCAGGGCGAACAGCGTGTCGTCCTTGCCGCGGCCGACGTTCTCACCAGGGTGGAAGTGCGTGCCGCGCTGGCGGACGATGATCTCGCCCGACTTGACGACCTGACCGCCGAAGCGCTTGACGCCGAGGCGCTGGGCGTTCGAGTCGCGACCGTTGCGCGAGGAGCTCGCGCCCTTCTTGTGTGCCATGACGAACCTGCTTTCGTGCTGGTTGCTGAGGGAGGGTGCCGGTCGGCGCGGGGCGGCCCGGGGCCGCTACCTCGCGCCGGGCGAGGTCACTTGATGCCGGTGACCTTGAGGCGGGTCAGCTGCTGGCGGTGACCCTGACGACGGCGGTAACCGGTCTTGTTCTTGTACCGCAGGATCGTGATCTTCGGACCCTTCTCGTCCCGCACGACCTCGGCGGTGACCTTGACCTTCGCGAGCTTCGCCGCGTCGGTGGTCACCTTCTCCCCGTCCACCAGCAGGAGAGCGGGCAGCTCGAGGGACTCACCGACCTTGGCGGACACCCGGTCCACCACGACGATGTCGCCGACGGAAACCTTCTCCTGACGGCCACCGGCCTTGACGATCGCGTACACCACGTTGCTGCTCATCTCTCCTAGTCTTGGCGTGCTCGTCACGGCGAGTTCGTCTTGGAGACTCCGGCCACGCCGCGGCGTGCGAGTGCGAGTCGTCCGTGGGCACACGGGACCGGCGCGCCTGGGCGCGCCGACGTTCAAGAGTACGGAAATCGGCTGGGCAGGTCAAATGGCGCGGACCGTGACCACGCGCACGATCACCCGCGCGCGACGGCCCCGTCCCGCGGTCCGCCGTCCGCCGTCCTACTCGAGGACGAACGTGATCTCGAGGACGACCTGCCAGGTCGTGATGCGACCGTCGACGATGTCGACCTTCTGCTCCTTGACCCACGCGCCCGAGACGTTGCGCAGCGTGCTCGCCGCGCGCTCGACGCCGATCTTGACGGCGTCCTCGAAGCTCGTGTCCGACCGCGCGCTGATGTGCGTGATCCGTGCCACCGTGCCGCTCATGCCGGGCTCCCCCGTCCGGGGCGGGCGCACCGACGCGCCCGCGCACCCGTCGAGCATCCCGCCGCGCGTGCACCCTCGCCACCGGGGGAGGTCCGGTCGCGCCCGTCCGACCTCACGACGTCGGCGACCGCCGGCGACCGCCACGACGGAGGGCGGGTGGCGCGCGGGCGTGCCTACGCTGGCGGTGGAGGTGGTCGCATGCGCCCGGCAGGCCCGCCCGACGGCAGCCGCCGTCGCGGGCACGACGACGCCGTCGCCGCCGCGATGCGCGCGGTCGACCGCCGCGCGTTCCTCCCTCGGGCGCAACGCCGCTGGGCCGGTCAGGACCGCCCGCTCGCGATCGGGCACGGCCAGACGAACTCGCAGCCGTCGACCGTCGCGGCGATGCTGCGGCTGCTCGACCTCGCCCCCGGGCACCGGGTCCTCGACGTCGGCGCCGGCTCCGGGTGGACGACGGCGCTGCTCGCCGTGCTCGTCGGGCCGTCGGGCGCTGTGCTCGGGCTCGAGCGCGACACCGACCTCGCCGCGTGGGGCGCCGCGAACCTCGCGACGGCTCACGTCGCCTGGGCGCGCCTGGAACCTGCGCGCCGCGGCGTCCTGGGGACCCCCGGCGAGCGCTACGACCGGGTCCTCGTCTCCGCGGCGGCCGACGCGCTCCCCCAGGCCCTCGTGGACCAGCTCGCGCCAGGCGGCCGGATGGTGGTCCCCGTGCGGCACACGATGCTGCTCGTCGAGGCCGATCCGGACGCGGCGGGCGGCACCCGGGTGACCGAGCACGGCTCCTACTCGTTCGTCCCGCTGATCGAGGACCCGCCGGGCCGCCCGGGGGCGCCGGCCGGCTGAGCCCGCCACGGCGCCGCGGGCAGGTGCGCGCGGCACCGCGCCTCGTAGCTCTCGGCGCCGCCGACGTGCGCGGCCACGGGGATCAGCGGGTCGCGCGGCCCGTCGTCCTCGGCCGTCGCCTCCGGAGCCACCCGCACGTGGAACGCCGCGTCCTCCCCGCACACCGCGCACACGGCGGTGAGCTTGTCGACGCGCTCGGCGAGGGCCGCGAGCGTCGGCAGCGGCTCGAACGGCCTCGCGTCGAACGTCACGTCGAGGCCCGCGACGACCACCACGAGCCCGTCGTCCGCGAGGCGCTGCACGACGTCGACGAGGTCGGGCCCGAAGAAGTGCGCCTCGTCGACCGCGACGAGGTCGAGGGGGCCGCCGTCGTGGACCAGCCGAGCGAGGTCGGCCGCGTCGCGCGCCGTGCGCGACGGGATCGCCAGACCGGAGTGCGAGCTCACCGTGCCCGTGCCGCGCCGCGTGTCGAGGACGTGGCCGACCACCTCGACGCGGCGCCCCGCGACCTCGGCGCGTCGGACCCGACGCAGCAGCTCCTCGGTCTTGCCCGCGAACATCGGGCCGCACACCACCTCGACCCGGCCGCCCGCGCGGGGAGAAAGGTCCGGGAGACGTGCCGCGCCGCTCATGCGAGCAGTGAACCACCGGACCCCGACGGCGCGCGACGCGGGCCGGTGCGCCGGTCAGTGGTGCCGGGCCGAGCCGTTCGACGACGGGCGGACGGGGAGCGGCTTGGGCTCCCCCGCCGGGCCGAGCACCGACACACGGTCGGGCGCGCCCGGGCGCGCGACGTCCCGACGGCTGAGGAGCGTGGTCCCGGTGGGCGCCGAGTCCTCGACATCGGACGGACGGCCCGCGCGCTCCGCGCTCGTCGCCGGCTCCGGCCCGGCCTCGCCGTCCCGCGGCGCAGCCGGAGCGGGGGCAGCGGGAGTCGTAGGACCGGGGACCGGCTCGGGACGCTCGGCCTCGCGCGCCGTCTCCGCTGGCGGCACGACCGTCGACGCACCGGCGAGACCGGCGAGGCCCGTACCGCCGATGCCCGGCACGGAGCGCACGAGCGGGAGCTCGCGCGTGCCGGTCCCCCGGGCGCGGACCTCGTCGCCACGCGCGGGCGCCGGCTCCTCCTCGGCGTCGCGCTCGCCCGTCGGCGCCGCCGGTGCCGGCGGCGTGGCCACCTCGCGCCGCGTCGGCGCGGGAGGCACGGCGTCGGCCGGACGCGGGCGCCGGGTGTCGAGCGTCGGGTCCGCGGGCAGGACGCCGCGGTTGAGCTCGCCGTAGGGCACGTGGACCGACGGGGCGACGCGGCGGGTGGCCTCCACGACGGCGCGCTGGTCGTCGAAGAAGATGTGCGGGCGCAGCACCTCGAGGACGCCGTCCTTGTCCACGCCGCCGAGGAAGAACGCGTCGTCGACGGTGACGCCCCACGACGACAGCGTCGCGACCGCGCGCTCGTGCGCCGGGGCCGATCGAGCCGTGACGAGCGAGACGTGCACGCGGGGCCGGTACGACGCGTCGGCCGCGTGCCGCTCGCGCTCGACGACCTGCACGCGGTGGATGCCGACGAGGAGCTCGCGCAGCGGGCCGCGCCCGAGCGGGACATCGGCGTTGAGCTCCTCGTGCGCGCGGAACGAAGCGAGGCCACCGTCCTGGAAGTGGCGCTCCGACGAGTCGTCGGCGAGGACGCCGTCGAAGTCGAAGGCGATGCGCAGCTCGTCGCCGGCCTCGTCGGCGAACGTCGGGTCCAGAACGTATCCGGCCGGCAGGCCGAGGTCGACCGCGTCGCGCACGGAGCGCTCGTCGGCGGAGAGGAACAGGTCGACGTGCAGCGGACGGATGAACTCGTGCGGGCTGCGGCCCTGGCGGAAGACGGCGCGCGTGATGTCGAGGTCGTGGTGCCGGATCGAGCGCATGACCCGCAGGCCCGTCTCGGGCGAGTTGCGCGACATGACGATGACCTCGACGAGCGGGTCGTCCGCCGCCGGCGCCAGGTCGTTCAGCGCGAGCAGGCGGCGCACGAAGCCGAAGGCGACGCCCGGGGCCAGCGCGTCGTCGCGGTGACGCTCCTGGAAGTCGCGGTACGCCGCCTCCCCCTGCGTGCGGAACACGCGGTCGGACTCGGTGAGGTCGAACAGTGCGGACGAGGCGACGCCGACGACGAGGCGGCCCGAGAGGTCGTAACCCATGGCGGCATGATGCCAGGTGCAGGTGACGGGGACGAAGACGCCCCGGAGCCGGTCAGGCCCGGGCGGCCCACTCGCGGCGCAGGACGCCCAGGACGACGGCGTCGTGCCGCACGCCGTCGACGACGCGGGCGTCGCGGAACCGACCCTCCTCGACGAGGCCGAGCGCTCGGGCTGCACCGAGCATCGCGGCGTTCCCCGACCACGTCGCGAGGTCGAGGCGGACCCAGTCCGTCACCGAGAACAGGTAGGTGATCCACGCGCCGAGCGCGTCGCGGCCCAGGCCTCGGCCGCGCACCGCGGGGTCGTACAGGCCGATCCCGACCCGCGCCCACTGCGTCTCGGCCGACTCCCAGTACCAGGAGCACGTCCCGACGAGCCGGTCCTCCTCGTCGGCGACGACGACGCGCCCCGGCGGGAGGCCGTCGGCGTCCAGGCCGTCGGCGCGGGCGGCCTGCGCGGCGGCCGTGCGCGCGAGGCGCGCGACCGCGGCGTCGGACGCGGGGTCGTCGGGCACGGGGTAGTACGGGCCGTCCCATCGGTGCCACTCGTGCTCCGGACGCAGCCACGCTCGGTAGGCCGCGAGGTCGTCCGCGCGCCACCCGCGCAGGCGGGTGTGCGCCCCGGCGGCGTACCGCGGTACGCCGCCGGGTGCGGCACCGGTCACTCCTCGCCGGGCTCCGTGCGCGCGTCGTCGCCGGCGACCGGCGCGGGGTCCGCGCCGTCGTGCTCGTGCTCGTGGGCGTGCGCCGCGGCCGCGGCGATCGTCGCGAGCGTGGCCTTCACGGCCTCGCGCGCCTCGGACGAGACCTCCGGCAGCACCGGGACGGCCGGCTGCGGGAGCGTGATGGCGGTGTCCTTGGCCGCCGCGGTGCCGGATCCCGACCCGCGCTTGCGGCGCGACCGCGAGCGGCCGGCCTCGGCCGGCTCCTCCGCAGCCGTCGGGCCGCTGCTCCCGCCGTGGTCGTGGCCTCCGCGACCGTTGCCGCCCGACTTCTCGATCGGGTCGGTGTGCACGATGAAGCCGCGCCCGTGGCAGTGCTCGCACGTCTCGCTGAACGCCTCGACCAGGCCCTGGCCGACGCGCTTGCGCGTCATCTGCACGAGCCCGAGCGACGTGACCTCGGCGACCTGGTGCTTGGTGCGGTCGCGGCCCAGGCACTCGACGAGGCGACGCAGCACGAGGTCGCGGTTGGACTCGAGCACCATGTCGATGAAGTCGATGACGATGATGCCGCCGATGTCGCGCAGGCGGAGCTGGCGGACGATCTCCTCCGCCGCCTCCAGGTTGTTGCGCGTCACCGTCTCCTCGAGCGTGCCGCCCGAGCCGGTGAACTTGCCCGTGTTGACGTCGACGACGGTCATCGCCTCGGTGCGGTCGATGACGAGCGAGCCGCCGGAGGGCAGCCAGACCTTGCGGTCCATGCCCTTGGCGAGCTGCTCGTCGACGCGGTGCACCGTGAAGACGTCCTGCGTGCCCGTCCACTTCGAGACGCGCTCGCGCAGGTCCGGGGCGAGCTCCTCGACGTACGAGGAGATCTCGCTCCACGCCCCGTCACCCTCGACCACGAGCGAGCTGAAGTCGTCGTTGAAGATGTCGCGGACCACGCGGATCGCGAGGTCGGGCTCGCCCTGGAGCAGCGCCGGCGCCGAGGCGCTCTTCGACTTCTTCTCGATGGCCTCCCACTGGCCGCGCAGCCGCTCGACGTCGGCGCGCAGCTCCTCCTCGCTCGCACCCTCGGCGGCGGTGCGCACGATGACGCCCGCACCGTCGGGCACGACCTCCTTGAGGATCTTCTTGAGGCGGTTGCGCTCGGTGTCCGGGAGCTTGCGGCTGATGCCCGTCATGCCACCGCCGGGCACGAACACGAGGTAGCGGCCCGCGAGCGTGATCTGCGACGTGAGGCGCGCGCCCTTGTGCCCGATCGGGTCCTTGGTCACCTGCACGAGCACGGAGTCGCCCGACTTGAGCGCCTGCTCGATCCGGCGCGGCTGGCCCTCGAGCCCGGCCGCGTCCCAGTTCACCTCGCCCGCGTACAGGACTGCGTTGCGGCCCTTGCCGACGTCGATGAACGCGGCCTCCATGCTGGGCAGCACGTTCTGGACGCGGCCCAGGTAGACGTTGCCCGCCATCGACGCCTGCGACTGCTGGGAGACGTAGTGCTCGACGAGCACGCCGTCCTCGAGCACGGCGATCTGCGTGCGGCCCGAGCGCTCGCGCACGACCATCGACCGCTCGACCGCCTCACGGCGCGCGAGGAACTCCGCCTCGGTGATGATCTGGCGGCGACGACCGGCGTCGCGCCCCTCGCGGCGACGCTGGCGCTTCGCCTCGAGACGCGTCGAGCCCTTGAGCGCCGTGACCTCGTCGGCCAGGCTGCGCTCGCGCGGCCGCGACCGGGTCGAGGAGCTCTCGCCGCTCTCGCCCCGCCCGCCGCGGCGCCGGCGACGCCGACGGCGGCTGCCGCCCGCCTCGTCCTCGCCGGACTCGGCGTCGGCAGCCTCGTGCTCGGGCTCGTCGGCCTCGGCGGTCGCGCCGGCGTCGGCCGGCTCGTCACCCTCGGCGGGGGTCTCGTCGCTCTCGTCCTGCTCGCGACCGGTGTCGGGACGACCGCGGCGACCGCGGCCACCGCGGCGACGGCGGCGGCGGGGACCCGTCTCGGCGTCGTCGGACGCGGCCTGCTCCTCACCGGTCTCGCCCTCGGGCTCGTCGAGGTCTGCGAAGTCCTCCGGGCCGAACGCGTCGTCGGGGAGCTCGACCCCCTCGGCGACGAGCTCCGACTCGATGGCCTCGATCTCCTCGACGGCGGCGGCGTCCTCGCCCGTGAGGGCGACCTCGACCGTCACGTCCTCCGTGCGCTCGGACGCCACCGGGGCAGCCGCAGACTCCTTCGGAGCCCGCTCGCGCGGCTCGGCCGCGACAGGAGCCGCCTCGGCCACGGCGGTCGGCTCGACGTGGCGCGGCGGACCGGCCGGGCTCTGGGCCCGGCGGGGACGACGCGGCGCGGCCGCAGGGTCCGGTGCCTGGAAGAGCAGGGCGGTCGTCGCGAGCCGCGGCGTGCTCGTGCCCGCGCCGGTGGCGGCGGGCGAGACGGGCGCCTCGGGTGCGGTCGTGGGTGCCGCAGCGTCGCTCGACGTCGCCTCGGCCGCCTGCTGCGGCTCGGCCGGGGCTTCGGCGGGGACAGCCTTCGAGGTCGCGCGGCGCGAGCGGCGCGCGGGCTTCTTCGGCGTCTCCTCGGAGGCTGGTGCGTCCGGCCCGACGGGCGGGGCGGTGGCTTCGGCGACGACGGGCGCGGCGTCGTCTGCCGTCGCGACCGGAGCCTGCGCGTCAGCGACCTTCGCGGTCGGGGCCTTCGCGGTCGGGGCGCCGGCCGCGGAGGTCGCGCGGCGCGAGCGACGCGCGGGCTTCTTCTCCACGGGAGCCTCGGCCGCGGCCTGCGCAGGCTCGGTCGGCGCGGCGGGCGCCACCTCGGGCGTCTCGGACGCGGAAGCGTCGTCCGCCGGGGCCGCCTTGCGCGTCGTCCGGGTGCGCTTGGCCTTGCGCGGCGCGTCGGACGCGCCGAGCAGCGCGTCAGCGTCCGGGCCGGGAGCCGCGGACGCTGCCTGCTCCACGGCGGGGGCCGCGCTCAGCCCGAACTCCGAGAGCACGTCGAGCGGGGCGTCCGTCGTGGCGGTCGCGGGCTTCTTCGCGCCGCCCTGGGCGCGGCGCGCGGTGCGGCTACGGCCCTTGGAGGCGGTCGCCTCCGGCGCCGGCTCGACGTCGGCGGACGCCGGGACGTCGGGGGACGGCGGGGTGTCGGGGGACGCCGCGTCGGCGGCAGGCTCGACCGTCACGGACGTCGCGCGGGTCGCGCGGCGCGATCGGCGCGCGGGCTTCTTCTCGGCTCCGTCGGGAGCCGCCGACTCGGCGACCGGCGCCGGGTCGGCGGGTGCCGTGGACGCGTCGGCAGGGGCGGTCGCTGCCTCTGTCGGCGCGGCAGGGGCCTGGGGCGGCGCCGCGCTGCGGGTGGCGCGGCGGCGGGCGGGCTTGCGCCCTGCGGTGGTCGGGCTCTCGGCCCGGTCGTGGGTCGCGGCGGCGTCCGCCGTCGACTCTGAGGGGGTGCTGTCGGAGGTGCTGTCGAGCGTCACGCGTCGTGCTCCTGCTGCCACAGGGACCGCCCCGCACCGTGCGGCCCTTCGGGGCGGTCGGTCGTCGCTCGTGACGAGCGCACCGGAGCGCGTCGTCCGGCGACGGAAGTCGTCGGCCACGGCCGCGGTCCGCGTGCGCGGCGCGGGCGCCTGCCACCGGGCCCTTCGCCCCGGTCGGCGCTCCGACTGCCGCGGTCCGCTGGTGCCGCGATCTCGTGCTCGTCGGGAGGGCGATGCGGAGCCCACCCGGCTTCGCCCAGTATCGCACAGGGGCGCGAACGAACCTCGGCGACACGCACCGCGCCTCGGGCCGCGGGTCCCGGCGGATCGGGACCATGGTCCCGGAGGCTTGTGAACATAGTCACAAGCGGCGTGTTTTCAGCACTTGGCGTCATCTCCCGCCCTGCCGATGGGGCAGATTGGGCCTACCGTCGGAGCACGGGCGGTCCTCCCCCGGACCGTCCTGACCGGCGTCGTAGCTCAGCACCTCCCCCTGAAGCCCGCCGACCCGTCGGCCCCCCGAGGAGCGCACGTGGAAGCCCTGGATCTCGCCCGGTGGCAGTTCGCCATCACGACCGTCTACCACTTCATCTTCGTCCCGTTGACCATCGGGCTGGCGCCCCTCGTCGCGATCATGCAGACGGCCTGGGTCCGCACCGGCAACGAGCGGTGGCTGCGCCTGACCAAGTTCTTCGGCAAGCTCCTGCTCATCAACTTCGCCCTCGGCGTCGTGACGGGCATCGTGCAGGAGTTCCAGTTCGGCATGAACTGGAGCGAGTACTCGCGGTTCGTCGGCGACGTGTTCGGCGCCCCGCTCGCGATGGAGGCGCTCGCCGCGTTCTTCATCGAGTCGACGTTCCTCGGGCTGTGGATCTTCGGCTGGGACCGCCTCAACAAGAAGGTGCACCTCGCGTGCATCTGGGCCGTGGCGATCGCGACCAACCTCTCCGCGTTCTTCATCCTCGCCGCGAACTCGTGGATGCAGCACCCCGTGGGCGCGGTCTTCAACCCCGAGACCGGGCGCGCCGAGATGAACGACATCGGCGCCGTCCTCACGAACAACACCCTCTGGGCCGCGTTCCCGCACCAGATCACGGCGACCTTCCTCACCGCGGGCACGTTCGTCACGGGCATCGCCGCCTGGTGGATGGTCCGGCTCGTGCGCACCAGGAAGGCCGCGAACGTCGAGCTCGCGCGCGACGTCTACCGCCCGGCGGTCACGCTCGGCGTCATCGCCATGCTGGTCGGCGGGATCGGCGTCGCCGTCTCCGGCGACATCCAGGGCAAGATCATGTACGAGCAGCAGCCCGGCAAGATGTCGTCCGCCGAGGCGCTGTGCCAGGGGCAGGAGGCCGCCGCGTTCTCCATCCTCACGATCGGCGACCTGTCGAACTCGTGCGAGAACGTCACGCACCTCATCGAGATCCCGGGCCTCGCGTCCTACCTCGGCACCGGCCACTTCTCCGGCCCCGAGTCCTACCTGCCGGGCGTCGAGGACGTCCAGGAGCAGATGACCGAGCGCTACGGCGACGTCACCGCCTCCGGCGACCCCGTCACATACACGCCCAACCTCGCGATGACGTACTGGTCCTTCCGGCTCATGATCGGCATGGCCGCCGGCTCCGTCCTCCTCGCGCTCATGGCGCTGTGGCTCACGCGCAAGGGCCGGGTCACGGACAACAAGTGGTTCGCGCGCGTCGGCCTCATCGCCATCCCCATGCCGTTCCTCGCCAACTCGTTCGGCTGGATCTTCACGGAGATGGGCCGCCAGCCGTGGGTCGTCGCCCCGAACCCCACGGGCATCGACCAGATCCGCCTGCTCACCGAACGGGGCGTGTCGACCGTGGTGAGCCCCGGCGTCGTGCTCACGTCGATGATCGTGTTCACGCTCCTGTACGGCGCGCTCGCCGCGGTCTGGTTCACGCTCATGCGCCGCTACGCGATCGAAGGCGTGCCGCTCGTCGTGCACGACGAGTCGCCCGAGGCGCAGGAGCCGCCCGACGACGGCACCGAGGCCGCAGACCGACCGCTGTCCTTCGCGTACTGACGCGCCCGGACCCGTCCAGAATCTCAGGAGAACACCACCGTGGATCTCGCCGTCGTCTGGTTCGTGCTCATCGCGGTCCTGTGGACCGGCTACCTCGTGCTCGAGGGCTTCGACTTCGGGGTCGGCATGCTGCTGTCGATCCTCCCGCGCGGTGACAAGGAGCACCGCGAGAAGGAGCGCCGCGTCCTCATCAACACCATCGGCCCCGTCTGGGACGGGAACGAGGTCTGGCTGCTCACCGCGGGCGGCGCGACCTTCGCCGCCTTCCCGGAGTGGTACGCGACCCTCTTCTCGGGCTTCTACCTGCCGCTCCTGCTCATCCTCGTCGCGCTCATCGTGCGCGGCGTGGCGTTCGAGTACCGCGGCAAGATCCGTGACGCGGGCTGGGCGCGGCGCTGCGACGTCGCGATCCAGGTCGGGTCGTGGGTACCCGCCGTGCTGTGGGGGGTCGCGTTCGCCAACCTCGTGCGCGGCGTGCAGCTCGACGCCGACCACCAGTTCGTGGGCGGGTTCTTCTCGCTCCTGTCGCCGTTCGCGCTGCTCGGCGGCCTCGTCACGCTGAGCCTGTTCCTGCTGCACGGCTCGGTGTTCGTCGCCCTGAAGACCGACGGCGAGATCCGCGCGCGGGCCCGGCAGCACGCCTCGGTCTTCGGCGTCGCGGCGCTCGTCCTCGCGGGCGGCTGGGCCGTGTGGGCCCAGGTCGCTTACTCCGTGCCGTGGACGTGGGCGGCCGTCGTGCTGGCCGCCGGCGGCCTCGTCGCGGCGCTCGTCGCCAACCGCCGGGCCGCCGAGGGCTGGGCGTTCACCGCCTCCGCGGTGACGATCGTCGCGGCCGTCGTGCTCATCTTCGGGTCGATGTACCCGGACGTCATGCCCGCGGTCGACCCCGCGAACTCCCTGACGATCCACAACGCGTCGTCCACGGACTACACGCTCACGGTGATGACCTGGGTCGCGGTGATCCTCACGCCCCTCGTCATCGCCTACCAGTCGTGGACCTACTGGGTGTTCCGGCGCCGCCTGTCGACCAAGGACATCCCCGCGCCCGCCGGTCTCTCGCTCAAGAAGGTCCGCGAGGCGGCGTTCGGCGGGGCGTCCTCCGGCGGCTCGGCGGGCCGCGACCTCGGGACCGGCGGGTCGGGAGACGCGTGAAGCCGCTCGACCCGCGGCTCCTGCGCCACGCGCGGGCCGCGCGAGGGTACGTCGTCCTGACGGCGGTGCTGGGGTTCGCCACGGCGGCCCTGGTGGTCGCCCAGGCCGTCGTCCTCGCGTCCGTCCTCGCGCCGGCGATCCAGGGGACGGCCGACCTGGCCGACCTCGGGCCGCGGGTCGGGCTGCTCGCCGGGGTCGTCGCGGCCCGGGCCGCGACGTCCTGGGCGCAGGAGCGGTTCGCGCTGCGCGCCGCGACCCGGACCGTGGCCGAGCTGCGCGAGCAGGTCGTCACGCACGCCGTGGCCCTCGGGCCGCGGTGGCTCGCGTCGGGGCGCGGCCCCGAGGTCGCCACGCTCGCGACCCGCGGGCTCGACGCCCTCGAGCCGTACATGGTGCGCTACCTGCCCCAGCTCCTGCTCGCCGCGACCGTCACGCCCGCGACGCTCGCCGTCGTGCTCGGCCTGGACTGGGTCTCGGCCGTGATCATCGCGGTGACCATCCCCCTCGTCCCGATCTTCATGGTCCTCGTGGGGCGGCTCACGGCCGGGACCTCGGAGCGGCGCCTCGTCGTCATGCAGCGGCTCGGCGCGCAGGTCCTCGACCTGCTCGCCGGGCTGCCGACCCTCCTCGCGTTCGGCCGCGCGCGCGGCCCGGAGCAGCGCGTGCGCGCGCTCGGCGACGCCAACCGGCGCGCGACCATGGGCACGCTGCGCATCGCGTTCCTCTCCGGCATGGTCCTCGAGCTCCTCACGACGCTGTCCGTCGCGGTCGTCGCGGTGGGCGTCGGGCTGCGCCTCGTGCACGGCGGCATGGAGCTCGAGCCCGCGCTCGCGGTGCTCGTGCTCGCGCCCGAGGTCTACCTGCCGCTGCGTCAGGTCGGCCTCCACTTCCACGCCTCGACCGACGGCATCGCCGCGGCGGAGCAGGCGTTCGCGGTGCTCGACGAGGAGGCCCCCGAGCCCGGGACCGCCCTCGCGCCCGCGCTCGCCGGCACCGTGCTGGCCCTGCACGGCGTGAGCGTCCGGGCGGGTGACCGTGACGTGCTCGCCCCCGCCGACGTCGACCTCGTGCTCCGGTTCGGCGGGTCGGGCCACGTCGTCGCCCTCACCGGCCCGAGCGGGGCGGGCAAGACGACGACGGCGCTCGTCCTCCTCGGCCTCGTCCGCCCCGACCGGGGCACGGTCACCCTGACCGCTCCGGGTGCCGAGCCGCTCGACCTCGCCGACGTCGACCCCGCGACGTTCTGGCCCCAGGTGACCTGGCTCCCCCAGCGCCCCGTGCTCGCCCCGGGCCGGCTGCGCGACGTCGTCGCCGGCGGGCTGCCCGTGAGCACCGTGGACCTGGACCGCGCGGCCCGCACCGCCGGGCTCGACGCCGTCCTCGCGACGCTTCCCGACGGCTGGGACACCGAGATCGGACGCGGCGGCGTCGGACTCAGCGTGGGCCAGCGCCAACGCGTCGCGCTCGCCGCAGCCCTGCTCGGCGACCCCGCGCAGGTCCCGCTCGTCGTGCTCGACGAGCCGACGGCCCACCTCGACGCCCGCGGGGAACAGGTCGTGCTCGACGCCGTGCGGGCCTTCCGCGACCAGGGCAGGACGGTCGTCGTCGTCGCGCACCGGGCCTCGCTCGTCCGCGCCGCGGACGACGTCGTCGAGGTCCGCTCGGCGGCGCTCGACGACCGGCCGGCTCTCGCGGACGGCGGGCCCGAGGACGCGATCGAGCTCGCCCCCGCCACCGCGCCCGTCGAAGGGAGGCACCCGTGACCGGTCCCCGTGCTCGCCTCGCGGACGACCCGCTGTGGCGCGCCGTCGGGCTGCTCGACGTGCGCTGGCGCCGTGTCGTGTGGGCCGTCGTGCTCGGCACGCTCTCGCTGGGGAGCGCCGTCGGCCTCGCGGCCGTCGCCGCGTGGCTCATCGCGCGCGCCTCGCAGATGCCGCCCGTCCTCACGCTGTCCGTCGCGGTCGTCGGCGTCCGCGCGTTCGGCATCTCGCGCGGGGTGTTCCGCTACCTCGAGCGCCTCGCCTCGCACGACGTCGCGCTGCGCGGCATGGCCGCCCTCCGCGCCAACCTCTACACCGCGCTGGCGGAGGGGTCGCCGGGCGCGCTCGTCGGGCTGCGGCGCGGCGACCTGCTCGCCCGGGTCGGCGCGGACGTCGACGCGGTGGGGGACGTCGTCGTGCGCGCGCTCGTCCCGGCGGGTGTCGCGCTGGCGATCTCCGTGGGGTCCGTGGTGCTCGTCGGGGCGTTCCTGCCCGCCGCGGGCGTCGCCCTCGCGCTGTGCCTGCTCCTCGCCGCGGTCGTCGCACCGTGGCTCTCCGCGCGGTCGGCGCGCGAGGTCGAGGCGCGTGGCGCGACCACGCGCGCGGCGATGACCGCGACCACGCTCGAGATCCTCGAGCAGTCCGGCCCGCTCGCCGTCTCCGGTCGTCTCGACGCGCGCCTCGACGACCTCCGCGCGACCGACCGCGCCCTCGCCCGCGTGACCGACGACGGCGCCCGCCCCGCCGGGGTGGCCGCCGGGATCGCCGCGCTCGCGGTCGGCCTCGCGGTGCTCGCGTCGCTCCTGCTCGGCATCCCGGCGGTGACGTCCGGGACGCTCGCGCCCGTGGAGCTGTCGGTCATCGTGCTCACGCCGCTCGCGGTGTTCGAGGCCGCGAACGCCCTGCCCGCCGCCGCCGTCCAGCTCCACCGCTCGCGCCAGGCGGCGGCCCGCGTCGTCGGGCTCCTCGACGGCTCCGCGACGCGCGCCACCACGACCGCCCGCGCGGCGGACGCTTCCGTCGCCGGTCCGGCGGGGCCGTCGTCCACCGAGCAGGCGTCGCTCGCGCTCGACGACGTCGCGGCGGGCTGGCCGGGCGCGGCGCGCGTCGTCGTGGCGGGCGTCGACCTCGACCTGCGCCCCGGGCGCGCGGTCGCGGTCGTCGGACCGTCCGGCGTCGGCAAGACGACGCTGCTCGCGACCGCCGCCGGGCTCGTCCCCGCGCTCGCGGGCCGGGTGACGCTCGACGGGACCGAGGTGGGCGCACTCCCCCGCGAGGCCGCGGCGCGCGGCGTCGTGCTCGTCGCCGAGGACGGGCACGTCTTCGACACGACGGTGCTGGAGAACCTGCGCGTCGCGCGGGGCGACGTGACGGCCGAGGTGGCCGTGGCGACGCTGCACGACGTCGGCCTGGACTCCTGGCTCGCCGCGCTGCCGGACGGCGTCGGGACGTTGCTCGGCCCGGACGCCACGACCGTCTCCGGTGGCGAGCGTCGTCGCCTGCTCGTCGCGCGGGCGCTGCTGTCACCGGCGCCGCTGCTGCTGCTCGACGAGCCGGCCGAGCACCTCGACGCGGCCGGCGCCGACGCGCTCGTGCGGCACCTCGTCGCGACGACGCGCGGGACGGCGGGCGTGCCGGCCGGAGGTGGCCGGCGCGGCGTCGTCCTCGCGACGCACCGGCTCAGCGCGCTCGAGGCCGTCGACGAGGTGCTGCTCCTCGGTGTCCCCGACGGTGCGCCGGACGATGCTCCGGCGCGCGTCGTCGCGCGCGGGACGCACGCCGAGCTGCTCGGGCTCCCCGCCTACCGGTGGGCGCTCGACCAAGAGGCTCCCGCACCGCGGTAGCCCCGAGATCGACCCGCACGGTCGAGATCGGCCCTCCGAGGGCCGATCTGGGGACCGGAGGGTCGATCTCGGACGGTGTCAGCGCGTCAGCCCTCGCCGAGGCGCGCGAGGAACAGCGCCTCGCCGACCGCGAGGCTCTCGATCTCGCTCGGTGCGACCGACTCGTTGGGCGCGTGGATGAGGCAGGCCGGCTCCTCGACCCCGAGGAGCACGATCTCCGCGTCCGGGTACTGCCCGGCGAGCACGTTGCACAGGGGGATCGAGCCGCCCTGCCCCGCGGTGACCGTCTCGCGCCCGTACGCGTCCGCGAGCGCCGCGGTGAGCGTGTCGAAGACGTGGCCGCTGGTTCGGGCCGCGAACGGCTGCCCCACGGCGTCGCGCTCCACGCGCACCCGCACCCCCCACGGCGCGTGGGCGTCCAGGTGCGCGACGAGCTTGTCCTGCAGGTCCTGCGCGTCCGATCCCGGCGGGACGCGCAGGTTGAGCCGCGCCGAGGCGCGGGGCTGGATCGCGGCCGCCGAGCCGACGACGCTCGGCGCGTCGATCCCGAGGATCGTCACCACGGGGCGCGCCCAGAGCCGGTCGGCGACGCTCCCCGTCCCGACGAGCCGGACGCCGTCGAGCACGCCCGCGTCGTGACGGAACTGGTCCTCGTCGTACGCGACGCCGTCCCACGTCCCGTGCGCGACGGCGGCCGGCACGCCGTCGATCGTCGTGTCGCCGTTCTCGTCGCGCAGGGTCGCGAGCACCGCGACGAGCGCGGCGAGCGCGTCCGGTGCCGCCCCGCCGAACATGCCCGAGTGGATCTCGCCCTCGAGCGCCTCGACGTGCACGACGACGTTCGCCGCACCGCGCAGCGTCACGGTGAGCGTCGGCAGGCCGAGCTCGGCGTTGCCGGTGTCCTGGACGAGCATCGCGTCGGCCGCGAGCGCCCCCGGGTTCGCCTCGACCCACTGGTCGAGGCCGCCGGTCCCCTGCTCCTCCGAGCCTTCGACGACGAGCCGCACGCCGACCGGGTAGTCCTCGCCGCCGAGCGCGCGCAGGGCCCGCAGCGCGGTGAGGTGCGTGACGATGTTCCCCTTGCAGTCGGCGGCCCCACGCCCGTAGAGCCGGCCGTCGCGCTCGGTGAGCTCGAACGGCGGCGTCGTCCACGCGTCGTCGTCGAGGGGCGGCTGCACGTCGTAGTGCGCGTAGAGCAGGACGGTCGGTGCGCCGTCGGGGCCGGGACGGTGCCCGAGCACGACCTGCGACCCGTCGGGGGTGACCTCGAGGTGCGTGTCGATCCCCTCGGCGCGGAACGCGTCGGCGACCCACCGGGCGGCGCGCTCGCACTCGGCGCGCGGGAAGAGGCGCTCGTCGGCCACGGACGGGATGGCGACGAGCGTGCGCAGGTCGTCGAGCGCGCGGGGCACGAGGCCCTGCACGGCGGCACGCACCTCCTCGACGTGACCGGTGCCGGCGGATCGTGCTCCGGTGCCCTGCTGGCTCATGCGCCCTCCTCGGTCGGGGTGTCGTCGGCGCCCTCGGTGGGGTCGCTGCCCGGCTCGGTCGTGCGGCCGGGGTCGAGGTCGAGCGAGTCGACGTAGGCGTCGAACTCGTCGAGCTGGTCGGGGCAGTAGACCTCGATGACGAGCCGGTCGCCCGCGAGGCGACGCTCGTCGAGCACGGACGGGCGCAGCCCCGGGCCGGCCGCCCCGTTCGCGGCCCCGAGGTTCGCCGTCGCCTCGACGAGGGCGGCCGGGTCGGTGCAGAAGCCGCCGCCGTCGTCGCCCAGCACGTCGGCGATGGTCTCCTCGCTGAACGCCGTGATCCCGATCTCGGCGAAGCGGTCGTGCAGCTCCGCCGCCTTCTGCTCGGCCTCGCGTGCGTCGCGGTGGGACCGCACGTTGTCGAAGACGATCAGCATGACCGCGCCGAGCGCGACCAGGAGCAGCGCGGCGGCGGTGTACGTGACCCACCGCTTGGACGAGACCGGCTCGGGCTCGTGCACGGGGACGTGGTCGGGGCGCGTCGAGGTCATGCCGCCTCGCCCTCCCCCGCCTCGTCCGCCGCCGCGATCGCCGCGGCCTCGGGGTCCTTCCAGGACGGCTTGCGCAGCAGGTAGAACAGCGCCGGCACGAGCAGGCCGATGATGCCGAGGCCGCCGCCGACGATGAGCACGTACACCCCGACGTTCCCGCTGGAGAACTGGGCGGGCGGCACGAACCCGATGATCATCGCCGCCACCGACGCGCAGAACCCGACGACGCACAGGAGCGTGAGCGCCGGGGCGCGGTAGCCGCGCGGGTGGTCGGGCGCGCGGCGGCGCAGCCGCACGGCCGCGATGAACAGCAGCAGGTACATGACGAGGTACACCTGCGTCGTGATGACCGACAGGATCCAGTAGGCGCTCGACACGTCCGGGATGAACGCGTAGAGGAGCGCGATCCCGGTCGTGATGACGCCCTGCGTGACGAGGATGTTCTGCTGCACCCCGTGCTTGTTCAGGCGCTGGAGGAACGGGGGCAGGTAGCCCTCCTCGCGCGCGACGGTGAGCAGGCCCTTGGACGGCCCGGCGAGCCACGTGAGCATCCCCCCGAGGGACGCCGCGATGAGCATGAGGCCGAGGATCGGCGTCAGCCAGCTCACGCCGAAGTTGGCGAAGAACGCGTCGAACGCCTGCATGACGCCCGCGGTGAGGCTGAGCTGGTCGGCCGGGATCACCCAGCTGATGGCGACGGCCGGGAGGATGAAGATGAGGAGCACGAGCCCGATCGCGAGGAACATCGACCGCGGGAACTCCGTCGAGGGCTTGCGCAGGCTCGTGACGTGCACCGCGTTCATCTCCATGCCCGCGTAGGACAGGAAGTTGTTGACGATGAGGACCAGGGAGGCGAGCCCCGTCCAGGCGGGCAGCAGGTGCTGGGCGTCCATCGGCGCGGCCGACGGGTTGCCCTGGCCGAGGAACACGATGCCGAGCACGACGAGGATCGCCGCCGGGATGAGCGTGCCGATGATCAGGCCCCAGCTCGACAGCCCGGCGACCGTCTTGGTGCCCTGCGAGGAGAGCCACACGCCCGTCCAGAAGAGCACGACGATGACGATCGCCACGTAGAGCCCGTTGCTCGCGAGGCTCGGGTTGATGACGTACGCGAACGTGCTCGCGACGTACCCGAGCAGGCTCGGGTAGTAGAAGATCGTCATCGCGAACTGGCACCAGATGGCGAGGAAGCCGAGCGGCTTCGAGACGCCGTCCGCGACCCACCGGTACACCCCGCCCGACCAGCCGGACGCCAGCTCGGCGGACACGAGCGACGTCGGCAGCAGGAACACGAGCGCCGGGACGACGTAGAGGAACACCGCCGCGAGGCCGTAGACCGCCATCGTCGGCGCGGCGCGCAGGCTCGCGACCGACGACGTGATCATGAACGCGAGCGTGAGCCAGGTGATGTAGTTCTTCGGCGTCCGTGCCGTGATCGCCGCGCGCACCTCTGCGTGCGTCGGCGTACCCGTGGACGAGCCCATCCCCACCCCCGAAGCCGTGACCCCGCGGGGCCGACCGGGACGGCGCGCGGAGGGCGCGTCGTCGGAACATCGCGAACATATCCCCGGGGGCCAGGTCGCGCCCGCGGAAGCGCAGGTGGGAGGGGCGAGCGGGACCTCCACCGCACCGGGACGGCGGCTGAACGGCTGGTGGTACGTTCACGAGGCGGTCCGCCCCGCGCCGGGAGGCCGCGACCTCGACGGACCACCCGGGAGCAGTCTTGAAGATCCTCGTGCCCAGCACCATCGCCCTCGACGTGCACGCCGGGCCGGGCGACGTCGTCGTCCGCTACGACGCCGCGGCGCCGATCGGACCCGAGGACGCCGACGCCGAGGCGCTCGTGGCATGGGCGAACACCCCCGAGAACCTCGCGGACGCCGCCGCACGGCTGACCCGCCTGCGCTGGGTCCAGACGCTCGCGGCCGGTCCGGACGCGGTGCTGGCCGCCGGGTTCGGCCCGGACGTGACGATCACCTCCGGGCGGTCGCTGCACGACGGTCCCGTCGCCGAGCACGCGCTCGCGCTCGTCCTCGCGGCCGTGCGCCGGCTCGACGAGCTCGGGGCGGCGCAGCGCGAGCACCGGTGGGACACCGCCGTCAACCGCGCCCAGGCCGACCCCGCGACCGCCGCGCGGTACACGCTCGACGGCGCGCGCGTGACGGTCTGGGGGTTCGGCTCGATCGCGGCGCGCCTCGCGCCGCTGCTCGCCGCCCTGGGCGCTGAGGTGACGGGCATCGCGAGCAGCCCGGGCGAGCGCCACGGCTTCCGCGTCGTGACCGACGACGACCTCCCGGACGTCCTCGCGACGACCGACGTCCTCGTCTCCCTGCTGCCCGCTCTCGACGCGACCCGGCACGCGTTCGACGCCGCCCGGATCGACCAGCTCCCCGACCACGCGGTCTTCGTCAACGTCGGCCGCGGCGCCACGGTCGACGAGGACGCGCTCGTCGCGGCGCTGCACGACGGCCGTCTGGGCGGGGCCGCGCTGGACGTCACCGAGACCGAGCCGCTGTCGGAGACGTCACCCCTGTGGGACGCGCCGCGCCTGATCCTCACCCCGCACGTCGCCGGCAACCGCCCCCAGCGCGCGTCGGACCTCGTGAACGCCAACCTCGACGCGCTCCGCGCGGGCCGCGAGCTCCGCAACGTCGTCCCCCGCTGACCCGCTGAGTGCATGAATTCGTCGCGCCCGATCGACTCGGACGCGACTATCTCATGCACTCAGTGGAGCCAGGGGCGGGTTACCAGCGGCCGTTGCGTGGGCGCGGCTGGCAGCGCGGGCACGTGTAGGACGAGCGGTTCATGAACTCGTCGCGACGCACCGGCGTCCCGCACCGCGGGCACGGCTCGCCCTCCTGCCCGTACACCGCGAGCGAGCGCGAGAAGTAGCCGGACTGCCCGTTGACGTTGACGTAGAGCGCGTCGAAGCTCGTCCCGCCCTGGGCGAGCGCCTCGTTCATCACCTCGGCGGCGGCGTCGAGCAGGCGGTGCGCCTCCGGGCGGCGCAGCGTGTCGGTGGCGCGCGCGAAGTGCAGCCGGGCGCGCCACAGCGCCTCGTCGGCGTAGATGTTGCCGACCCCGGACACGACGGTCTGGTCGAGCAGCGCGCGCTTCACGCCGGTCCGACGACGGCGGATCGCGTCCACGACGTCGTCGCGCCGCAGGGCGGGGTCGAGCAGGTCGCGGCCGATGTGCGCGACCGGACCGGGCACCGCGGCGAGGTCGGAGCCGAGGCCGCCGGGGGCGCCGTCGGGCGTGGGCACGAGGTCCTGGACGGACAGGTGCCCGAACGTGCGCTGGTCGACGAAGTCGAGCGCGAGCGCGCCCGCGGGGCCCGCGCCTTCTGGCTCGAGCACGAGCCGCACGCGCAGGTGCGGCGACCGCTCGCCGAGGCCCGGCCCCGAGCGCACGAGGAGCTGGCCCGACATGCCGAGGTGCGCGAGCAGCGCGGCCGCGGGGCCGTCGGCGGGGCCGTCCGTCGGCCCGCTCGGGGCGAGCGGGAGCCAGAGGAACTTGCCGCGGCGCACCGCCGCGTCGAGGCGCTGGCCCAGGAGCTGGTCCCGGAAGTCGGCCGGGCCGCCGTCGTGGCGCCGCACGCTGTAGTCGCGCAGCACCTCGACGTCGACGACCCGGGCGCCCAGCACGTGGCGGTCGAGACCGTCGCGGACGGTCTCGACCTCGGGCAGCTCAGGCACGGGTGTCCTCGGCCGCCTCCGCCGTCGCGTGCTCGTCGGACGGCTGCGACTCCGCCCGTTCGGTCGCCAGGGCCCGGTAGGCGCGCTCCGCGGCCTCCTGCTCGGCGTACTTCTTCGCGGTGCCGCTGCCGGTGCCGTAGAGGCGCCCGTCGAGGTGCACGTACGACGTGAAGACGCGTGCGTGGTCGGGCCCGACGGCGTCGCTCGAGTAGGAGGGCGCGCTGAGCCCCGCGGCGGCCGCGGCCTCCTGGAGCGACGTCTTCCAGTCGAGCCCCGCGCCGAGCCCCGCGGCGGCCGACAGCGTCGGCTCCACGAGCCGGAGCACGAGGCCGCGTGCGGGCTCGAGCCCGTGGCTCAGGTAGACCGCGCCGATGATGGCCTCGACCGTGTCCGACAGGATCGAGTCCTTGTCGTTGCCGCGCGTGCGGATCTCGCCCTTGCCGAGCAGCACGTACTGGCCGAGGCCGAGCCGGCGCGCGATCGCGGCGAGCGACTTCTGCGAGACGGTCGCGGCCCGCATCTTGGCGAGCTCGCCCTCCGACAGGTCGGGGTGGCGGCGGTAGAGGGTCTCCGTGACGACGAGGCCCAGCACCGTGTCACCGAGGAACTCGAGACGCTCGTTCGTGGGGATGCCGCCGTTCTCGTGCGCGAACGACCGGTGCGTGAGCGCAAGCACGAGAAGCTCGGGGTCCAGATGGACCCCGAGCTTCTCGAGAAGACCGGATGCCGGTGCAGCCGGTGCCACGCGCCTCAGCCTGCGTGCTCGGTGCGCAGCGCCTCGGCGTACTGGCGGCCCTTGTAGGTACCGCACGTCGGGCACGCCGCGTGCGACAGCTTGTCGCCCTTGCACTGCGGGCAGGTGGTGAGGTTCGCGGCGGTCGTCTTCCACTGCGAACGACGCGCACGGGTGTTGCTGCGCGACATCTTGCGCTTCGGAACAGCCACGGCTAGCTCTCTTTCGTCTCGTCGGACACGTTCGAGGTGTCGAACATGCTCTCCAGCGCCGACCAACGAGGGTCGACAAGTTCGTGCGTGTGCCCCGGGTCGTCCGCCAGACGCGCCCCGCACTCGGAGCACAGCCCCGGGCAGTCCGCTCGGCACACCGGACTGAATGGTAGTGCAGTGACGACCGAATCCCGTAGCGCGGGCTCGATGTCCGCGAGGTCGCCGTCGAGGTCGTAGACGTCCTCGGCGTCCTCCAGGTCGTCGCCCGACTCCTGGGCGGCCTTCGCGCGCTCGGGGTAGGCGAAGAGCTCCCCGAGCTCGACCGTGACGTCCTCGTGGACCGTGTCGAGGCAGCGCACGCACTCCCCGACCGCCTTGCCCGACACCGTGCCCGAGACGAGCACGCCCTCCATGACCGCCTCGAGGCGCAGGTCGAGCTCGAGCTCGCTGCCCTCGGGGATGCCGATGACGGCCGTACCGAGGTCGGCGGGCGCAGGGACGGTCGCGACGACCGTCCGCATGCTCCCGGGTCGCCGACCGAGCTCGTGCGTGTCGAGCACGAGCGGCGACGTCTTCTCGGCGGTGATGGCGCACTCCAGGATCGCCAGGCCGCGGGCGTGGAGGCCCGCGGACGGATGGTCAACGATGGTCGGGGGCCGACGGCCGCTCGACGGCGACTGCCAGGCACAGGTCGACGCGTGACGCGCCGAGCCAAACATCGATCTTACGTCACGCGACGGCCCGACCGCCACCTGCCCTCCGCGCCCGTCGAGCCGGGATCACGGCGTCGGGACGACGGCGCCCCGTGGTCCCGGAGCGGCGCGCGGCCTCAGCGGGCGGCGCGCTCGCGCATCGTCGCCGGGAACGGCGACTCCTCCGGCTCGCCGACACGGTCCCCGAGGCGGTCCGCGAGCTTCGCGCGCCCGCCCTGGACCTGTGCGAGCAGCTTGCCGAGGTCGACCTCGAAGTCCGCGAGCCGGCGGTCGCAGTAGTCGTCGGCGTCGCGGCGGAGCACGGCTGCCGCCTCGTCGGCCTCGTCGACGATCTCCCGCGCCCGCGACTCCGCCTGGACCACGACCTGCTCGGCCTGCACGAGCTCGATGGCCCGCGCCCGTGCCGTCGTGAGGATCTCCTCCGCCTGCCGGTGCGCGTCCTCGAGCACGGCGTCCGCCTGGGCCAGCACCTCGTCGGCGTGCGCGAGCTGCTCGGGCAGCGCGCCGCGCAGCTCGTCCAGGAGCGCGACCGCGTCACCCTTGTGCACCAGCACGGACGCCGACATGGGCATCGCGCGCGCCGACTCCACGAGGTGCGTGAGGTCGTCGAGGATCGCGTTCAGCCCGACCTGCGCCTCCTCCGTCGCGCGGTCCTCGTGCGTCACCCGCCGGTCCTGCTGCTCGCTCACGTACCCGGTCCTTCCCGTCGTGCTCACCTGCTGCTCCCCTGCACCCGTGCCAGCGCCGCACGGACGGCGTCCCCGACCCCCGGGGGGACCAGGTCGTCGACCGGCCCCCCGTAGCGCGCGATGTCCTTCACGAGCGACGACGCGACGTGCAGGAGCGCGGCGTCGCCCGCGACGAACACGGTCTCGACGCCGGCCAGGTGCCGGTTCATGAGCGCCATCGGCAGCTCGGCGTCGAAGTCCGCGCCACCGCGCAGGCCCTTGACCACCGCGCCCGCGCCGATCTCCCGGCAGAAGTCCACCAGGAGCCCCGGCACGACCTCCACCCGGACCCCGTCGAGCCCGGCGTCGGCGACCGCCGCGCGGGCCAGCGCGACCCGCTCGTCGACGCTGAGGAGCGCCGACTTCGACGCGTTCCGCGCGACGCCGACGACGACGTCGTCGAAGAGCGCACGGGCACGTCGGACGATGTCGAGGTGGCCCAGGGTGATCGGGTCGAACGACCCGGGACAGACGGCTGTGGTCACCTCGTCACGGTAGTACACAGGGTCGCGCGGACCGCGACGGCACGGCCGGGCGGGCGCGGATCGGCGTCGCGCGCGACGATGGTCCGCGTGACCGCCCCGGAGGAACCCGCCGTCGTCCCGCTCACGACGCCCGAGCTCGTGCGCTCGCTCCACCGCGACGTGCTCGCGCCGTCGTTCCCGCCCGCCGAGCTCGTGGACGTCGACGAGCTCCTCGACGACCACGCGAGCGGACGCCTGCGCAGCCTCGGGGTGGTGGAGGACGGCCGCGTCGTCGCCGGTGTCGTCGGCGAGTGGTTCCCCGACGCGCGCGTCCTCCTCGTCCTCTACCTCGCCATCGCGCCCGGTCGGCGGGGCGGAGGCGTCGGCGGACGGCTCGTGGCCGCCGCCCTCGCCGACTGGCGCGCCCTGGACCCGCTCCTCGTCGTCGGGGAGGTCGAGCACCCCGCGCACCACGCCGGCAGCGAGGCGCACGGCGATCCCGTCGCACGGCTGCGGTTCTACGCGCGGCTCGGCGCACGTGTGCTCGCGCTCCCCTACTTCCAGCCCGGCGACGGCCCCGGCGGCGAGCGCGTACCGGCGCTCCTGCTCGTGTCCTTCCCCCTCGGGCCGGACGCGGCCGACGACGTCCCCGCCGCGCCGCTGCGCGCGTTCCTCGCGGAGAACCTCCGCGCGAGCGAGGGCACCCTGGCGGAGGACGCCGCGACCCACCACCTGCTCGACGCCGCGTCCGGGGACCGCGTCACGCTCGTCGACCCGGCCGACCCCGACGCCCTCGCGGCCGTCCCCGTCGGTCTCCTCGCCCCTGACGAGGCCCACGCGCCCCGGGCCTGACGCCGACGCCCCCCGAGACCGCCGCCGCAGGCCACGGAGCGCTCGAGCACACGACCGTCGCCCGCCGAGCACGTGGTTGCCGCCCGTTCCGCCCCCAGGACGAGCGACGACCGCATGCTCGGCCGGAGCGACGGCTCTGCCCCGGCGGGGTGAGGGGCCCGCGCGGCTACGTCTCGTCGGGGAGCTCGGGGCCGACGAAGTACACCGCCGTCTCGCCGTAGTCCTTGTGCGCCACGAGCTCCCAGCCGGAGGGCCAGGTCGGTTCCGGGGTGCGGGTCGAGCGCTCGACGACGACGACGGCGGCCGGGTCGAGGACGCCGGGCACCGCGAGGTGGGCGAGCACGCGCTCGAGCGCCTCCGCGGTCACGTCGTACGGCGGGTCGACGAGCACGAGGTGGTACGGGCCGCGGCCCGCGCGACCGGTCGGCGTCCCGTCCGCGCCGCCGAGCGCCGCCCGCTGCGCCGCCTCCGCCGCCACGCCGGCGACGAACGTCTCGGCCGGCTGGGCGACGACCCGGACGCCGCTGAGCCCCAGGGCGGCGACGTTGCGTCGGGCGACATCGGCGGCGACCCGGGCGGAGTCGACGAGCGTCACGTCGGCGGCGCCACGGCTCGCGGCCTCCAGGCCGAGAGCGCCCGAGCCCGCGTAGAGGTCGAGCACGTGCGCGTCGTCGACGACGCCGAGGTGCTCGAGCCGCGAGAAGATCGCCTCCCGCACGCGCTCGCTCGTCGGTCGGGTACCGCGGGGCGGGACCTGCAGAGTGCGCCCGCCGACTGTTCCCGCCACGATCCTCGTCACGCGCCCACCCTACGCACGGGTCGCGGGGCGCGACGCACGCGGCACCCCGCAAGGCGCACTGGCCGGGGCACGCCCGGACCGCGGCGCCGGCGCCGTCCCCCGTCACGCGCGCTCGAGGAACTCCTCGCGCTCGGGGTCGAGCTGGTCGCGGATCGCGTCGGCGAGCGCCGGGTGGCCGGTCAGGTCGGGATCCTCCGCCACGACGGCGGCCGCGTCGGCGCGCGCGGTCGCGATGACGTCCGCGTCCTTGACCACGCGCAGGAGCCGCAGCGAGCTCGCGCGCCCCGACTGCGCGGCGCCGAGGACGTCCCCCTCGCTGCGCAGCTCGAGGTCGACGGTCGCGAGCTCGAACCCGTCGGTCGTCCGGGCCAGCGTCTCGACACGCGTCGCGGCGGGCGTGCCGGGCTGAGCGGTCGAGACGAGCAGGCACAGCCCCGCCGCGGAGCCGCGGCCGACACGCCCGCGGAGCTGGTGGAGCTGGGAGATGCCGAACCGGTCCGCGTCGAGCACGACCATCGCGGTCGCCTCGGGGACGTCGACCCCGACCTCGACGACCGTCGTCGAGACGAGCACCTGGACCGCACCCAACGCGAAGTCGGCCATCACGGCGTCCTTGTCCGCCGGCGGCATCTGCCCGTGCAGCACCCCGACCTCGAGCCCCACGAGGCGCGGGTGTCCGCGCAGCTCCTCGGCGACCTCGAGCACGGCCCGCAGGGGCGCGCGGTCCGAGGCGTCCGGGGCGTCGGGGTCGAGGAGGAAGTCGGGCACCTCGTCGAAGTCGTCGGTCCCCTCCGGCGGTCCGTCCGCGTCCGGCTCGTCCGGGTGGATGCGCGCGCACACCACGTACGCGCGGTGCCCCGCGTCGACCTCCTCGCGCACGCGCGCCCAGGTGCGCTCCATCCACGCCTCGTTGCCGGCGGGCACGACGTGGGTCGTGATGCCGGCCCGCCCGGCCGGGATCTCCGTGAGCGACGACGTCTCGAGGTCGCCGAACACGGTCATCGCGACGGTGCGCGGGATCGGGGTGGCCGTCATGACGAGCAGGTGCGGGGCCGTGCGCGCCTTGGCGCGCAGCGCGTCGCGCTGCTCGACCCCGAACCGGTGCTGCTCGTCCACGACCACGAGGCCGAGGTCGGCGAACTGCACGTTCTCGGACAGCAGCGCGTGCGTGCCGACGACGATCCCCGCCGCCCCGCTCGCAGCGTCGAGCAGCGCCTCCTTGCGCGCCGCCGCGCCGAGCGAGCCGGTGAGGAGCGCGACGCGCGTCCCGTGCTCCGCGCCGCCGAGGAAGCCGCCCTCCGCGAGCGGCCCGAGCAGCGCGCGCAGCGTGCGCGCGTGCTGCGCGGCGAGCACCTCGGTCGGGGCGAGGAGCGCCGCCTGCCCGCCGGCGTCGATCACCTGGAGCATGGCGCGCAGCGCGACGACCGTCTTGCCGGAGCCCACCTCGCCCTGCAGGAGCCGCTGCATGGGCCGCGCGAGCGCGAGGTCCGTCGCGATCTCCTCCCCGACCTCACGCTGACCCGTCGTCAGCGTGAACGGGAGGGCGGCGTCGAAGTCGGCGAGGATGCTCGGCTCCCCCGGACCCCGGGGAGGGCGGGCAGTCGCAGGCTCGGCCGCGGCGCGGGCCCGGCGCTGGGCGAGCGCCGCCTGGAGGACGAACGCCTCCTCGTACCGCAGCCGGTCGCGACCGCGCCGCCACTGCTTCTCGTCGTAGGGCTCGTGCACGTCGCGCAGCGCCTCGAGCCGCGTCCCGAGCCCGTGCCGCTCGCGGACGGCGTCCGGGAGCGGGTCCGGGACGTCCTCCTCGCGCAGCGGGTCGAGCACGGTGCGCACCGCGGGCTGGATCTTCCAGCTCGGGATGCTCGCGCTCGCGGGGTAGATGGGGATGGGCCGGCTCGCCTCGAGCACGGCGCTCTCCGTGTCCTCCGCGTCGTCGTCGACCCCGATGATCTTGTAGTCGGGGTGCGTGAGCTGCCGCGTGCCCCGGTAGAGCCCGACCACCCCGGTGAAGAGCCCGTGCCGCCCCGGCGCGAGCCGTTGCTCGTGGTAGCGCAGGACGTTGGGGCTCTTGGCGAAGAACGTGAGCGAGAGCTGCTGCGGGCCGTCGGTCACGACCGCCTCGAGGATCGCGCCCGCACGGTTGCGCATGCGCCGGACGGTCGCGCTGCGGACCTGCGCGACGATCGTCACGTGCTCACCGAGGGCGAGGCCGCCGAGGTCGGTGAGGCGCCCCGAGTCCCCGTAACGACGCGGGTAGTGCCGCAGGAGGTCCCCGACGGTCTCGAGGCCCAGCTTCGCGAGCGGGCCCGCGCTGCGCGTGCCGACCGCACGGGTCAGCGGCTCGGCCAGGCGGTCGCTCATCCCTCGGCCTCCACGGTCTCGTCGTCCAGGGCCTCCGGCCCCTCGACGGCGAGCGTGACGACACCGCCGTCGCGCCCCGAGCGCAGGAGCACGACCTCGGCGCCTCCCCCGGTCGCGTGCGCCGCGAGCGCGTCGAGGGCCACGCCCGGCACGTCGTCGTCGGCAAGCACCGTGACGAGCGCCCCGACAGGAGCCCGGAGCGGTCCGAGCAGGTCCGTCAACCGCCGCACCAGCCCCGGCACGGGCACGCCCGCGGTGTCGAGGCGAGCCCACCGTGCGGCGTCGAGCGCCGACCGGGCCGCCTCGAGCCGCTGCGCGGCACCGGGCTCCACGAGCTGCGCGGCGGCGAGCGCCACCGCGACGTGCAGGTCGGTCACCGCGGGCAGCACCTCGAGCGTCTCGACCCCGTCGTCGCGCAGGGTCGCGCGCAGGGACTCGGCGTCGTCCTCCGGCAGGTCCGCGCCGGGCAGGAGCGCGACGTGCGACGCGCGGGCGTCGACCGCGACGCGGTGCAGGGCGGGCAGGTCGAGGGGGCCGGGAGCCTCCCGCAGCAGCACGACGGCGCCCGCCCGGGCGAGGTCCGCGACGAGCGCGGGCGCCGTGGTCACCGCGACGATCCCGGGAGCGTCGGCGACGGCGGACGCACCGGTCCGGGCGTCGTGCGCCCCGTCGGCAGCGGCGTCCGGGGCGTGGCCCGGCTCGTGGGGCCCCGGGAGGTGGCGGACGCGCACCTGGCGCAGCGCGACGTCAGACCCCGCCGTGGACGGGGCGCCGACCTCGCGGCCGTCCCGGGGCCGCAGGGTCGCGAGCGCGGCCCGCCCGACGGCGACCGCGGCCATCGGGTCGTCGGTGTGGACGTGCGCCTGCCAGAGGCCCGAGCCGTCGTCGCCCGGCCCGCCCACCACGACCACGGAGTCGCCGATCCGCGCGAGCTCCGCGCGGAGCGGCTCGGCGGGGTCCCCGACGGCCACGCCTGCAGGGTGCTCCGCACCGCCCACCGGGACGTCGACCACGTACATCACCTCGAACTCGCCCCCCTCGTGCCCGGACCGCGGTCCGGCGCCCGCGTCACCGGGCGAGCCCGGCACCGGCACCATGCCGGCCATCATGCCGAGCACCTCCGACACGCCCGCCCCCGCGGGCCCGGCGTCGTCGTGCCCGCCGAGCGCGGGGAGCGGTGCGGAGGCGGCGGCCACGGGCTCGGCCGTCGGGACGGACCCTCGGCCACGGGCGTCGATCGCCGCGACGAGAGCGCCGAGGACCAGCACGAGGCCGAGCGCTCCAGCGTCCAGGACCTGCGCCCGGGCGAGCACGTCGAGCTCGCCGGTGCTGCGCAGCGCCGCGGCACGCGCCGCGTCCCGGGCTGCGGCCGCGACGACCGCGGGCGAGGACGCGCCGGGCCCCTCCGACGCGGTCGCCGCGGCGCGCGCCGCGGCGTCGGCCGCCGTGAGGATCGTGCCGGGCGCGGGGCGCGCGACCGCGCCGCGGGCGGTGCGGGCGGCGCGCTCGAGGCCGACCGCGAGCGCGGCACCGGTCACGGTCCGATGCTCGGCGAGCGCGAGCGCGATCCCGCGGAGGTACTCGCTGAGGATGACGCCCGAGTTGCCGCGCGCCCCGACGAGCGCGCCGCGGGCCAGCCGCACGAGCAGGTCGCCGGCACCGCCCGCCGCACCCGCCTCCACGACGCCCGCCGCGTCACCACCTGGCAGCGCCCGGACCGCGTCGAGGAGCGTGAGGTACATGTTCGTGCCCGTGTCGGCGTCCGCGACGGGGAAGACGTTCACGCGGTCGAGCGACTCGCGCGCGGCGGCGAGCGCGCGGACGCCGCCACGGCCCCACGCGACGACGACGGCGGCGTCGACCACGTCGGCTCCGGGGCTCACGTCGGACCGCCTCGCGCTCGGGGGACGACCGGGCCGGGCGGCCGGACGGTCGGACGGCACCGCGGGCCGTCGGGACCACGGTAGTCAACCGCGCGCGCGGTCGGGGCGCGCGGGGGCGGCCTCCGGGCGCCCGAGGGTGTGACGAGCGCCCGGTTTGAGCTCGGGCCCTCGGATCGGCTACCCTGACGAGGTTGCCCGGGTGCTTCGCGCGCCCTCGACACCGTCGAGGAGCCGCCGAGGAACACCGGGCGAGACACCCTACAGACCATTCAGGACGTCGCCGCTGCGTGCGCGACGTGCACGACGATCAGGAGAAACCGTGGCTGCCAACTGCGACGTCTGCGGCAAGGGCCCGGGCTTCGGGCACAGCATCTCGCACTCCCACATCCGGACGAAGCGCCGCTGGAACCCGAACATCCAGCGCGTGCGCGCCGTGGTCGCGGGGACGCCCAAGCGTCTCAACGTGTGCACCTCCTGCCTCAAGGCCGGGAAGGTCACCCGTCCCGCCTGAGCATCGCGAGACTCCCTGACGAGAGCGTCTGCCGGATTCCGGCAGGCGCTCTCGTCGTCTCTGCACGTCGGACCCGGCTCCGGCCGCAGCCTGCCGCGTCGCCGAGATGCGGAGATCTCCTGAAGATCAGGACAAACCGGTTTGGTGGATCCGGGCCGCGGTGGCAGTCTTTGTGCATGGTGACGGAACTGAGCGAGGTAACCATCCGCCCGGCCGCTCCCGCGGACGCGAGCGCCATCGCGGCCGTGCACATCGCGTCCTGGCGAGGCGCCTACGCGGGCATCGTGCCCGACGAGTACCTGGCCTCCCTGGACCACGACCAGCGCGAGCAGCACTGGGTCCAGAGCCTCGCCACCCCCGGCGCCCGCACGTGGCTCGCCGATGCCGACGGCCGCACGATCGGTTTCGCCACCCTCGGCCCCAGCCGCGACGAGGACGCCGAGCCCGGCGACCTCGAGATCTTCGCCATCTACCTGGACCCCGAGTCCTGGGGCCGCGGCGTCGCGCGCGACCTCATGCGCACCATGCTCGGCGAGGTGCGTCCCGGCACGACCGTCACGCTCTGGGTCCTCGAGGACGCGGAGCGCGCGCGCCGCTTCTACCGTCGCCACGGCTTCACGCCGGACGGCGTCGAGCGCCGTGACGACATCGGCGGCAAGGACCTCACCGCCGTCCGCTACCGCCGGGGCTGACCGCCGCGCTCAGGCGCGGAAGTGGTCCCATCCCGTCGCGCGGCGCGCCACACGGCCGTCGACCCGGACACCGGGATCGTCGCACCACGCACGTCGGGCCGCACCGATCGCCCGGAACCCGTCGGGCAGGTCGGCGTCGGCGGGGAACGTCGCGAGCAGCGCGTGGTCCTCGCCTCCTGACAGCACCCACCCCTCGGCGCGGTCGCCGACGTCCGTCCCGGCGTCGCCGTCCGTCGCTCGGGCACCGTCCGTCGCTCGGGCACCGTCCCCGCTCGCTCCGTCGAGCGCTGCGGCCGCCGCGCGCAGCCGGTCGCGGTCCGCGTCGAGAGCGGCGAGCTCGAGGTCCACGACGACGCCGCTCGCGCGCGCCATCCGGCCCGCGTCCCGCAGCAGCCCGTCGGACACGTCCATCATCGCGGTCGCGCCGGCGGCGGCGGCCGCGGGACCCGCGGCGAGCGGAGGGTCGGGGCGCAGGTGCGCGACGACGAGCGCGTCGTCGAGGTCCGCCCGGTCGGCGTCGAGCAGCGCGAGACCCGCCGCTGACCGGCCGAGGCTCCCCGCGAGGGCGACGACGTCGCCCGGCCGGGCGCCGGAGCGCAGCACGGGGTCCCGGCCCTCGAGGTCCCCGTGGACCGTGACCGCGACGACGACCTGGTCGCCCCCCGACAGGTCCCCGCCGACGACGGCAGCCCCGAGGGGCGTGCACGCGTCGGCGAGCCCCCGCGCCAGGCCGGTGACCCAGTCGACGGGCAGGTCGCCGGGCATCACGAGCGACACGACGAGCGCCGCGGGGCGCGCGCCCATGGACACGACGTCGGCGAGGTTCTGCACCGCGGCCCGCCACCCGACGTCGTACCCGGACGACCAGCGCCGACGGAAGTGCCGGTCCTCGACGAGGACGTCGGTCGACACGACGTAGCGGCCGTCGGGCGCCGCGACGACGGCGCAGTCGTCGCCCGGCCCGACGAGGGTGGTCGGCGCGGTGGGCAGCAGGGGGAAGATCCGGGCGAGGAGCGCCTCCTCGGGCACGTCGCGGACCAGCAGGGGCGTCTCGCTCACGCCGCCACCCTAGTCGCCGCCCGGGCGGTCACGGGCACCCTCCGCGGGCCGCTACGGTGGTCGCGTGCTCGACGCCGTCCCTCCCGCCTCGCCGTCCACCCACCCCGGCGCCCCCCGCCGCTCGCACCCCCTCCTCCGGGCTCTCGCGGTGCCGGCGCTCCTCGGCGTCGTCGCGGCGACCGCCGCGTGCGCGCCGCGCATCGGCGTCCCGGTGGCGGACGACGCCCAGAACCCGCTGTGCGCGGACGTCGTGCTCGCGCTGCCGGAGACCCTGGGCGAGGACCTGGCGAAGGTCGGCACGACGAGCCAGGCCACCGCGGCCTGGGGCGAGCCGGGCGCCGCGGTGACGCTGCGGTGCGGCGTCGAGGTGCCCGGGCCGACGACGACGGCGTGCCAGAGCGTCGAGTCCGAGGGCGGCACCGTGGACTGGCTCGTGGTCGAGGACCAGGGCACGTGGACGTTCACGACCTACGGGCGCGACCCCGCGGTGCAGGTCGTCGTGCCGCCGGCCGTGACCGAGGGCCACTCGACGGCGTTCATCGCGGACCTGGGTCGCGCGGTCATGGAGGTCCCCCAGACGCGCGCGTGCGTCGGCACGACCGACGTGGGCTGAGCCGGCCGGGTCGGCGCAGGCGGTCAGCGCAGGCCGGTGGGCCGCTCGAGCGCGAGCGCGACGAGCTCGTCGATGAGCTCGGGGTAGCTCAGCCCCGACTTCTCCCACATGCGCGGGTACATCGAGAACGGCGTGAAGCCGGGCATCGTGTTGATCTCGTTGACGACGACCTGCTCGTCGGGCGTGACGAAGACGTCGACGCGCGAGAGACCCTCGGCGCCGACCGCCTCGAACGTGCGGACCGCGATCTCGCGCACGCGCTCCACGAGGTGCTCGGGCAGGTCGGCGGGGCACGACAGCTCGACCCCGGCCTCGTCGAGGTACTTGGCCTCGAAGTCGTAGAAGTCGTGCGCCTCGCCCGTGACGACGATCTCGCCGGGCAGCGACGCGCGCGGGCGCGCGCCCCCGCGGCCCCCGAGGACGGCGCACTCGATCTCCCGGCCGACGACGCCCGCCTCGACGATCACCTTGGGGTCGTGCTCCTGCGCGGCGGCGATGGCGGCGGGCAGGTCTGCGAGGTCGTCGACCTTGGAGATGCCGAGGCTCGACCCGGCGCGCGCGGGCTTGACGAACACCGGGAGGCCGAGAGCCGCCACGGTCTGCGTCCACGCCTCGGGGTCGCGCTCGAACGCGCCCGGGCGGATCACGGTGTACGGGGAGACGGGCAGCCCCTCGCCCGCGAGCACGAGCTTCATGAAGTGCTTGTCCATGCCGACGGCGGACGCCAGGACGCCCGCGCCGACGTAGCGGACGTCGGCGAGCTCGAGCATGCCCTGGAGCGTGCCGTCCTCGCCGTACGGTCCGTGCAGCAGCGGGAAGACGACGTCCACCTCGCCGAGCACGCGCGGGACGTCGCCCGGCGTGAGGACGCGCAGCTCCCGGCGCCCGGTCGACAGCGGCAGGATGACCTCCTCGCCGGTCGGCTCGACCTGCGGTAGGCGCCCGTCGGCGATCTCCCAGCGCGCGGGCTCGTCGGCGGCGAGGACCCACTCCCCCGTCGGCGTGATCCCGACGGGGACGACGTCGTAGCGCGACCGGTCGATCGCGCGCAGGACGCCGGCGGCGGTCGCGGCGGAGATGGCGTGCTCGCCGGAGCGCCCCCCGAACAGCACGAGGACGCGGGGCTTGCGGGGCGCGCCGGTGGGGTGCTCGTCGGTGGACGGCACGGACCGGTCGGGGCTCTGGCTGGACATCGCGGACGACCCTACCGGACGCCTGCTCGCCCGCCCGACGCGCCTCCGGGAACGATCCGAGGGCGTTCCGCGTTGGGAGTGCCGTGGAAGACACGACTCTCGAGGCCCCCGCGGCCGACGACCCCGACCATAGTCCCGGCCGCACCGGCCCCGGCAGCGAGCGGACGCACCAACGCGTCCCCGACGACCGGAGGGCGGTGCGGGCACGATGACGACCTTCCTCTCCCTCCTGCTCGGGCTCCTCGTGGTTCTCGCGATCACGGCGGCGACGGCCTACTTCGTCGCCCAGGAGTTTGCCTACATGACCGTCGACCGCTCCCGCCTGGGGGCCAAGGCGGAGGCCGGCGACGAGTCGGCCCGGCGCGCGCTCGCCGTCACCCGGCGCACCTCCTTCGTCCTGTCCGGGGCCCAGCTCGGCATCACCGTGACGGGCCTGCTCGTCGGCTACGTGGCCGAGCCCCTCATCGGCGAGTCGCTGGGCACGATGCTCGGCGGCGTCGGCGTCCCCACGGGCGTCGGCGTGGCGGTGGGCACCGTGCTCGCCCTCGTGCTGTCGACGATCATCCAGATGCTCTTCGGCGAGCTGTTCCCCAAGAACCTCGCCATCGCGCGGCCGGAGCCGCTCGCGAAGGGCCTGGCGCGCTCCACGTCCGCGTACCTCACGGTGTTCGGCTGGCTCATCGCGGTCTTCGACAAGGCGTCCAACGCCCTGCTGCGCCTGCTGAAGATCGAGCCCGTGCACGACGTCGACAACACCGCGACCGCGCGCGACCTCGAGCACATCGTGGCCGACTCGCGCGAGAGCGGGGACCTGCCCGACGAGCTGTCCGTGCTGCTCGACCGCATCCTCGACTTCCCCCAGCAGGACGTCGAGCACGCGATGATCCCCCGCTCACGCGTCGGCACGGTGCGGCCCGAGGCGACCGTCGCCGAGGTGCGCGAGCTCATGGCCCGCGCGCACACGCGCTACCCGGTCGTCGACGAGACGGACCAGCCGCTCGGCGTCGTCCAGCTCGCCGACGTCCTCGCGACCGGCCTGTCCGACGACGCGCCCGTGACCGACCTCATGCGCCCGGCCGTCGTGCTGCCGACGACCATGACGCTGCCCGACGCGCTCGGGCAGCTGAACTCCACGCGCAACCAGCTCGCGTGCGTCATCGACGAGTACGGCGGCTTCACCGGCGTGCTGACCGTCGAGGACCTCGCCGAGGAGCTCGTCGGCGAGATCACCGACGAGCACGACCCGGAGCAGCCCGTCACGGTCACGGCCGAGGACGACGGCGTGTGGGTCATGGGCGGCGACGTCCACGTCGACGAGGCGGAGCGCGCGCTCGGCCACGACCTGCCGCGCGGCGACCACGAGACGGTCTCCGGTCTCCTCATCGCCCAGCACGGCGCCCTGCCGCGCGCGGGCGACACGATCGAGGTCCCGCTCCCGGACGACCCGGCCGACCTCGTCCACGACGAGCCCGTGCACCGCACGCTCGTCGTCGACGTCCTGTCGGTCGAGCGGCACGTGCCGCGCCTCGTGCGCGTCCGGCTCGTCGAGCAACGGGGCGACGCCCCCGCGGCCGACGACGCACACCCCACCACGCACGAGGCCGCCCGCCCGAAGGACGCAACGGAGGAGACCCGATGAGCAACCCCTGGGTCGTCGTCGTGGCGACCGTCGCGATCATCGCGCTCAGCGCGTTCTTCGTCGCCGTGGAGTTCGCGCTCCTCGGCGCCAAGCGGCACCGGCTCGAGGACGCCGCACCCACGAGCCGAGCGGCGCGCGCCGCGCTGCGCAGCTCGAACGAGCTCACGCTCCTCATGGCGGGTGCGCAGCTCGGCATCACGGCGTGCACGCTCGCGCTCGGCGCCATCACCAAGCCGGCCGTGCACCACTGGCTCACGCCTGTCTTCGAGACGTGGGGCGCGCCTCTGTGGGCCGCCGACGTCGCGGGCTTCGTGCTCGCCCTGATCGTCGTGACGTTCCTCCACCTCGTCATCGGCGAGATGGCGCCGAAGTCGTGGGCGATCGCCCACCCGGAGCGCTCGGCCACGCTCCTCGCCCTGCCGATGCGCGGGTTCATGTGGGCGTTCCGCCCGCTGCTGCGCTGGCTCAACGCGCTCGCGAACCGCTGCGTGCGCGCCGTGGGCGTCGAGCCTGTGGAGAACGTCGAGGGCGGCGGGCAGGACCCCGCGACCCTGCGCCACCTCGTCGAGCACTCGGCGAACGTCGGTGCGCTCGAGGCGTCGTACCGCGTGCAGATCTCGGGCGTCATCGAGCTCGAGACCCTCACGGTCGACGCGCTCGTCCCGGCCGGCGGAAACCCGACGTCGGTCCCCGCGACGGCCACGGCCGCGGACGTCCGCGCGGCGTCCGCACGGTCGGGGCACCTGCGCATCCTCGTCCAGAACGGGAGCGTCGTTCCGAAGGTCGTGCACGTGCGCGACACGCTCCTGGAGCCCGACGACCGACCCGCCGGGGAGCTCGCCCGCCCGGGGTTCGTGCTCGCGTCGGGCACGACGGTGCACGCGGCGCTCGCGCGCATGCGCGAGTCGAGCGAGCAGCTCGCGATCGTCATGGACGGCGAGCGGTTCGTCGGCGTCGTGACGCTCGCCGACGTGCTGCGCCGCATCCTGCCGTCCCCGGAGGAGCCGGCGCCGGTGCTCGTCGGCTGACTGTGAGGATCGCCGGCCGACCGGCCCGGCGTACGGTGGAGGGGCCTCGGCGACGCACGTCGCCGGGGCCTCTCGCCGTCCGCCCCGACCGAAGGCAGGCCATGTCCACGCCCGTCGCCCCGCCGTTCGCTCCGCCGTTCGCTCGGCCGCGCACCCTCCTCACCGACGACCTGCTCGACGCCGTCCGCGGCCGCGCGGCCGGCTACGACCGCGACAACGCGTTCTTCGACGAGGACCTCGCCGCCCTGACCGAGGCGGGGTACCTGCGCGCGCTCGTGCCCACGTCGTTCGGCGGCGCCGGGCTCGGCCTGCGCGAGGTCGCGCACGAGCAGGCGCGGCTCGCAGGCGCGGCGCCCGCGACGGCCCTCGCGGTGAACATGCACCACGTGTGGACCGGCGTCGCGCGCTACCTGCACGAGCGTGGCGACGCCTCGCTCGACTGGCTGCTCGAGGAGGCCGGTCGCGGCGAGGTGCTCGGCTTCGGGTACTCCGAGGGCGGCAACGACCTCGTCCTGCTCGGGTCCCGCACCGAGGCGCGTCCGGACGGCTCGGGCGGCTACACGTTCCACGGCCGCAAGATCTTCACGTCCAACTCGCCGGCGTGGACGCGCCTGGGCGTCCTCGGGCTGGACACGGTGTCCGACGACGCCCCGCGCCTCGTGCACGCGTTCGTCACCCGGGACTCCGGGGTCGAGGTGCTCGACGACTGGGACACGATGGGCATGCGGGCGTCGCAGTCCCGGTCCACGGTGCTCGACGGCGCCCACGCGCCCGCCGACCGCGTCGTCCGGCGGCTCGCGCCGGGCCCCACGCTCGACCCGCTCGTCGTCGGGATCTTCACGACGTTCGAGACCCTTCTCGCGTCCGTCTACACCGGGATCGCGGAGCGCGCGCTCGAGCTCGGCGTCGCCGCGGCGCGCCGCCGCACGTCGATGAAGAACGACGGCGCGTCCCTCGCGCAGGACCCGGACATCCGTTGGCGCCTCGCCGACGCCGCGCTCGCGCTCGACGCGGTCTGGCCGCAGATCGACACCGTCGCGGGCGAGCTCGACGCGCTCGTGGACCGAGGCGCCGGCTGGTTCCGCGCGACCGCCGGGCTCAAGGTGCGCGCCACGGAGACGGCGAAGACGGTCGTCGACCAGATGGTGCGCGTCGCCGGTGGGTCCAGCTACTTCGCCGGGAACGAGCTGGGCCGCCTGTACCGCGACGTGCTCGCCGGGATCTTCCACCCGTCGGACGACGAGTCCGCGCACTCCACGGTCGCGCAGTCCCTGCTAGGCCCGCTCGACTGAGCCTCGCGGTCGCCCGCCGAGCATGCAGCTGTGGTTCGTCCCGACCACCGGACGGGCTACGACCGCATGCTCGGCGGGTCCGGGACCGTGCCGGGAGGTGATCGCCCGGGGCATGTGTCGTGCGACCGGGCGTACGCTGCCGCCATGAACGACGCGCACGTCTCCGCCTCCCTCTCCCCCGCGACCGTCGTCGTCGCCGCGGGGCGCCCCGAGCGGACGCAGGGTGCGCCCGTGAACCCGCCGATCGTGCTCTCGTCGACGTACGTCTCGCAGGGTGTACAGCAGCCTGGTGAGCTCCTGTACACGCGCATGGACACCGAGACCTGGCACCCGTTCGAGGAGGCGCTCGCCGCGCTCGAGGGCGGCGAGCACCCCGGCGTGGCCTTCGGGTCCGGGATGGCGGCGATCGCGGCGGCCTTCTCGGTCGTCCCGGCCGGTGGCAAGGTCGTCCTCCCCCGGCACGCGTACCAGGTGACGCTCGGCTTCGCCGACGACCTCGCCGCGCGCGCCGGTGTCGAGGTCGTCCACGTGGACGTCGCCGACACCGACCAGGTCGTCGCCGCGCTCGACGGCGCCTCGCTCCTGCTCGTCGAGTCCCCGACGAACCCCATGCTCGAGGTCGCCGACCTGCCCGCGCTGCTCGCGGCCGCTCGCGAGCGGGGCGTGCTCACCGCCGTCGACAACACGTTCGCGACCCCGCTCGGGCAGCAGCCGCTCGCCCACGGCGCGGACGTCGTCGTGCACTCGGTGACCAAGTACCTCGCCGGGCACTCCGACGTCGTCCTCGGCGCGGCCGTCGCGCGCACGGCCGAGCTCACCGCGACGCTGCGCGCCTACCGGACGCTCCACGGGTCGATCCCCGGTCCGTTCGAGGTGTGGCTCGCGCTGCGCGGCCTGCGCACCCTCGCGCTGCGCGTCGAGCGCGCCCAGGCGAACGCCGCCGAGCTCGCGCGGCGCCTCGCCGACCACCCCGACGTCGTCGAGGTGCGCCACCCGAGCCTGCCGACGGACCCCGGGCACGAGCGCGCGTCGCGCCTCATGACCGGGTACGGCTCGATCCTCGGTGTCCGGCCCCGTGGTGGGGCGGCGGGCGCGGACGCCGTCATCGGTGCCGTGCGCCTGTGGGTCCCGGCGACGAGTCTCGGCGGCGTGGAGTCGAGCCTGGAACGTCGCCGCCGGTTCGCGACCGAGTCGCTCACGGTTCCCGAGGACCTGCTCCGGCTCTCCGTGGGCATCGAGGACGTCGAGGACCTCTGGCGGGACCTCGACCGAGCGCTGCGGGCACCCGCCGGCTGATCTCCCCCGAGGCGCGCTACCGCGTCTCCGCGTCCGGGCGCGCGGGCCGCGACAGGTTCGACGGGTCCGGCCGGTCCGGCGGGACGTAGAAGACGCCGCCGTCGAGGTCGACGTCGAACGGGCGGCCCTCGGCGGGGCGCTGCACGATGTCGAGGCGCTCGCGCTCCTTCTCTTCGGTGAGGTGCGTGCGGCTCGGCTGGAAGATCTCGACGATCTCGCCGAACATGCCCGACGACGCGCTCTCGCCCCCGCCCGCGTCGCGGCGGGCGCGCGCCTCGGAGCCGGAGGTGAACCGCGTGATCCCGACAACGAGCAGCACCGTGAGCGCGACCGCGACGAGCACGCCCACCACGTCTGTGCCGATCCACTGCACCATCCTCCGAGCCTAGCGTCGGCCACCTGGGCGGGGTCACGACGACCAGGACCCGCGCACGCAAGACCTACCAGACGACGGCGCGATCTCGCCGAGACCCCTTCGTGACCGGACCGGGACCTCACCGTGGCCCGTCCGCCGCGCGAGCGTGACCTGCAGTTTCTACGATCGGTCCATGACGGCACGACGAACGAGGCGGACAGACCGTGGCGACCGGGGGCGACGCGGGGCCGTGGCGTCACCGCGGGCCGCGACGGCCGTCGTCGGGCTGCTGGCGCTCTCGCTCGCCGCGTGCACCCCCGGCGGCACGGACGACTCCCCGTCGCCGTCGGACACCGCGACGGGTGGCTCGCCCAGCCCCACGGACTCGCCGACCGACGCCCCGGCAGAGAGCCCGACGGACGACTCCACGGCACCGCCCGACGACGCGACCGAGGCACCGCTCCCGTTCCCCGCGAACACCGAGCCGGACACGCAGGACCCGTCCGCGGACGCGGCCCTGACCGTGACGGACATCCGGATCGGGCACCACGACGGGTACGACCGGGTCGTCCTCGAGCTCGGCGGGACCGGGACGCCCGGGTGGCGCGTCGAGTACGTCGACCAGCCGGTCGACGACGGCAAGGGTGACGTCGTCGCGGTCGACGGCGACGCCTACCTCCAGGTCATGATCTCCGGCTCGGGGTACCCCATGGACACCGGGGTGGACGAGTACGCGGGTCCCAACCCCGTGCGCGCGGGGGACGACGGCGAGGTCGAGGAGGTCCTGCTGCGCGGCGTCTTCGAGGGCTACACGCAGGCGTTCGTCGGGGTCGACGACGAGCAGCGCCCGTTCCGGGTGTTCGCGCTCGAGGACCCGACGCGCGTGGTGGTCGACGTCCGCGACGACGACTGACGACGGCGTCGCCCGCCGCGGTCGACGTCAGCGCTCCGCCGAGATCCCCTCGGCCTTCTGGGGCCGCGCGAGCAGGCCACGTGCCATCTCGTCGACCGGCATTCCCTCGTGCAGGACGGCGACGACGCCGGCGGTGATCGGCATCTCGACGCCCACCTTCTGCGCCAGCTCGAGCACCGAGCGGCACGACTTGACGCCCTCGGCCGTGCCGCCGGTCGCGGCGATCGCGTCGTCGAGGCTCAGCCCCTGCCCGACGTGCTTGCCGAGCGTGTGGTTGCGCGAGAGCGGCGACGAGCACGTCGCGACCAGGTCGCCCATGCCCGCGAGGCCGGGGAACGTCTCGGCGTCCGCGCCGAGCGCGAGGCCCAGGCGCGTGATCTCGACGAGGCCGCGCGTGATGACGGTGGCGGTCGTGTTGTAGCCGAAACCGCGGCCCTGCGCGATCCCCACGGCGAGCGCGATGACGTTCTTCACGGCCCCGCACAGCTCGACCCCGACTACGTCGCGGTTGGTGTAAGGGCGGAAGTACGACGACGAGCAGGCCCGCGCGACGTACCGCGCCACGTCCTCGTCGACGCACGACACGACGGTCGCCGTCGGCTGGCGGTGCGCGATCTCGCGCGCCAGGTTCGGTCCGGACACCACGGCGACGCGCTCGGGCGGCAGCCCGAGGGACTCCGCGACGACCTCGCTCATGCGCCGGTCGGTGCTCAGCTCGACGCCCTTCATGAGCGAGACCGCGACGGCGTCGGGCTCCAGGTACGGGCGCAGCTCGGCGAGCGTCGTGCGCGCGACCTGCGAGGGGATCGCGACGACCACCAGGCCCGCCCCGGCGAGCGCGTCGCGCGCATCGGTCGTGGCCCGGATGCCCGCGGGCAGCTCGATGCCCGGCAGCCGCTTCTCGTTCCGACGGGAGAAGTTCACCTGCGCGGCGACCTCGGGGTCGCGACCCCACAGGCGGACCTCGCAGCCGGCGTCGGCGAGCACGGCGGCGAACGTCGTGCCCCAGCTCCCCGACCCGAGGACCGCGGCGACGACGCGCTCCGCGGCGGGGACGTCGTCGGCGCCGAGCGGCACGGGGCTGATCTCGACGGTCTGGTCCCCGCTCACCGGCGGCGCTCCGAGCCCGGGTGCTGACGCAGGTCGAAGCGCTCCGCGGGCGCCTTCGCGCCGCGGATCTCCTCGAGCTGGCGCGTGATCGCCGTCATGATGCGCTCGGTCGCCTCGCGCAGCGTCGCGGTGTCCTGCGGGCGGTCGTAGAGGTCGGACAGGTCGACGGGCGGTCCGGCGTGCACGGCGACCCGCTTGGGCGGGATCGGCTTGAACACCTTGCCGTACGGCGCGAGGAGCTGCTCGGCTCCCCACTGCGCGATGGGTACGACGGGGGCGCGGCTCGTCAGGGCGAGGCGCGCGACGCCCGTCTTGCCGACCATCGGCCAGCCGTCGGGGTCGCGCGTCAACGTCCCCTCGGGGAAGAACACGACGCACTCCCCCTCGCCGAGGCGCGCGGTGGAGTCGACGAGGGACTGCGCGGCACCTGACGTCCCCCGGTGGACCGGGATCATGCCCGTGCGGCGCAGGAGGCCGCCCAGGACCGGCACCGTGAAGAGCGACGCCTTGGCCGTGATCTTGGGCGCGCGCCCCTGGTCGTAGAGGAAGTGCGCGAGCGTCACGGGGTCGACCTCCGTGACGTGGTTCGCTGCGGCGATGAAGCCGGTCGGGGGCAGGTTCTCCGCACCGCGCCAGTCACGGCGGGTGATCGCGAAGAGGATCGGGCGCAGGAAGAACGCGAGGGTCCTGTACGCGCGCGGGGTCTCGGGCAGGCTCGGCACGGTCACCGAGCCTACCGGGCGCGGCCCTCCGCTCAGATCCAGCCGTGCCGCCGCGCCACGTGCGCCGCCTCGTGACGGTTCGCCGCCCCGAGCTTCGCGGCGGCCGACGACAGGTAGTTGCGCACGGTCCCCGGGGCCAGGTGGGCGCGCGTCGCGATCTCCTCGACGGGCGCGCCGTCGGCGGCGAGCTCGAGCACGTCCGCCTCGCGCGCGGTGAGCGGGCTCGCGCCCGCCGCGATCGCCTCGGCGGCGAGCTCGGGGTCGACGTACCGGCCGCCGTCGCGCACCTGCCGCACGACGTCCGCGAGCACGCGCGACGAGACCGTCTTGGGCAGGAACCCGCGCGCGCCCGCCTCCAGCGCGCGCTTGAGATAGCCCGGCCGGCCGTGGCTCGTGACGATCACCACACCGCACGACGGCAGGTCGCGCGCGAGGCGCTGCGCCACCTCGACCCCGTCGAGGCCGGGCATCTGGAGGTCGAGCACCGCGACGTCGGGCTCGAGCTTGAGGGCGGCGGCGACGGCCTCGGGGCCTGAGGCAGCCTGCGCCACGACCTCCAGGTCGTCCTCGAGGGCCAGGAGCGACGCGACGGCGTCACGGATGAGGTTCTCGTCGTCGGCGAGCAGGATGCGGATCACGCGCGCGTGGTCCTTTCGGGGGCAGGAGCGGGGAGGTCGCGGTCGGGCTGCCGCGCCGGTGCGCCCCGGGCCGCGCCGTCGTCGGGCACGCGCGCGACGAGGCCGAACCGCCCGCCGTCGAGCCACGTCCGCAGGCTCCCCCCGGCGCCCTCCAACCGCTCGCGCAGCCCCACCAGCCCCGAGCCGCGCCCGTCCCCCGCGTCGGCGGGTGCGCCGTCGTTGACGATCTCCACGACGCTCGACGTGCCGTCCCGGTGGACGGTGATCGTGCAGGTGCGCGCTGTGGAGTGCCGCACGACGTTCGTCACGGCCTCGCGCACGGCCCACGCGAGCGCCTCCTGCGCTGCGGTGCCGACCGGCGTCTCCTCGCCGTGCACGGTCGTCTCGATGCCCGCCGAGCGCAGCACCGAGCGCGCGCCCACGAGCTCGGCGCCGAGGTCGGCGGTGCGATATCCCGCGACGACGGCACGCACCTCGCGCAGCGCGTCCTGCGCGATGCGGCGCACCTCGAGCATCTGCTCCTCCGCCCCGGGGCGACCGCGGGCGGCGAGCTCCGCGGCGAGCTCGCTCTTCACGGCGACCACGGACAGGGTGCGCCCGAAGACGTCGTGCAGGTCGCGCGAGAACCGCAGCCGCTCCTCCGCGACCGCGAGCCGGGCGTGCAGCACGCGCGTGCGCTCCTGCTCCCACACGATGCCGAGCATCCAGACCGACACGCGGTAGGACCCGAAGATCGCGACGAGCATGACCGCGCTCGACACGCCGAGCCCGACCGCCATGCCCACGGTGGTCGAGGAGACCGGTCCGGTCCCCACCCACACGGAGCACCCGGTGATCGCCCCGAGCAGGACCGCGAGCAGGGCGAGGCGCCGGAACGTGAGGAGCGGCACGACGGCGAGCGTGCCGAAGCCGAACCCCACCAGGAGCGCGTAGTACCGGGCGCTCCCGGCGACGTCCTCCGCGGAGCCGACGGGGAAGGTCCAGAACCCGACCACCGCGACCGCGAGGGACACGGTCCCGTGAAGAGCGAGCAGCCACGGGCGCACGACCGGACCCCCGAGGAAGTGCACCACCCCCGCACGCAGCAGGACGAGGCACGTGACGGTGTGCCCGAGCACGAGCACGAGCCACGCGTTGACGGCCCCCGGCCGGAACGTCGGGTCGGAACCGACGAGCACGAGCGCGAGGAACGGCTCGAACAGCGAGAGCAGGTACAGCGACCAGCGCGTGTAGGCGTCGAACCGCTCGGGGGCGGTCCGACGGCTCCACACGTCGAGGAACGTGCGCGGTCGGGTGATCACGTCGACCAGCGTCCCACGCACGCGCGCCGCACCGCCGTGACAGGCGTCATGACCTGCGGCGACGTCGCGCCCGGGTCAGTCGCGACGGACGTCGGCGCCGAGGGCGACCAGCTTCTCCTGGAAGTTCTCGTAGCCGCGGTCGATGAGGCTGATGCCGCGCACGGTCGACGTGCCCTTCGCGGCGAGCGCCGCGATGAGGTGGGAGAAGCCGCCGCGCAGGTCGGGGACCTCGATGTCGGCCGCGGCCAGGGGCGTCGGGCCGGAGATCACCGCGGAGTGGTGGAAGTTGCGCTGGCCGAACCGGCAGTCGCGACCGCCCAGGCACTCCTTGTAGACCTGGATGGTCGCGCCCATGCCGCGCAGCGCGTCCGTGAAGCCGAACCGGTTCTCGTAGACCGTCTCGTGCACGATCGACAGGCCCTTGGCCTGGGTAAGCGCGACGACGAGCGGCTGCTGCCAGTCCGTCATGAAGCCGGGGTGCACGTCGGTCTCGAGCACGATCGGCGACAGGTCGCCGCCCGGGTGCCAGAACCGGATGCCGTCGTCCTGCACGTCGAACCGGCCGCCGACCTTGCGGAAGGTGTTGAGGAACGTCATCATCTCGGGCTGCGTCGCACCCTTGACGGTGATGTCGCCGCCCGTGGCGAGCGCGGCCGACGCCCACGAGGCCGCCTCGATGCGGTCGCCGAGCGCCGTGTGGGTGTACCCGTCGAGGCGGTCCACGCCCTCGATGCGGATCACGCGGTCGGTGTCGACCGAGATGATCGCGCCCATCTTCTGGAGCACCGCGATGAGGTCCATGATCTCGGGCTCGATCGCGGCGTTGGCGAGCTCGGTGATGCCCTCGGCGCGCACGGCGGTGAGCAGGAGCTGCTCGGTGGCGCCCACCGACGGGTACGGCAGCGCGATCTTGGTGCCCTGGAGGCGGCGCGGGGCGCGAATGTGGATCCCGTTCTCGCGCTTGTCCACGACGGCGCCGAACTGGCGCAGGATGTCCAGGTGGTAGTTGATCGGCCGGTCGCCGATCCGGCACCCGCCCAGGTCGGGGATGAACGCCTCGCCCAGGCGGTGCAGCAGCGGGCCGCAGAACAGGATGGGGATGCGGCTCGAGCCCGCGTGCGCGTCGATGTCCGCGACGTGCGCCGACTCGACGTTCGACGGGTCCAGGTCGAGGATCCCCGCGTCCGGGTCGGACTTCACCGCCACGCCGTGCAGCTCCAGCAGCCCCGTCACGACGCCGACGTCGCGGATCTGCGGCACGTTGCGCAGCACGCTCGGCGACTCCCCCAGCAACGACGCCACCATCGCCTTGGACACGAAGTTCTTCGCGCCCCGCACGGTGATCGTCCCGTCCAGCGGGGTCCCGCCGTTGACGTACAGCACATCCTTCATGAGCTCTGGTCGCCCTCTCGCCAAGCCGATGGTCCGTGGTGCCCCTGCGGGCCCGGGCCCGCGCGTCGGGCCGCGGACGGCTCGTCCGCGGCTGCGGGTCCCGAGTGCGCCAACGTGCGGCACCCGGAGATTATTCACCCACTGCGGGCATGCTCGCCGCCATCCGGACGGCGGCGGCCGTCCCCGACACGTTACTCCCCGGTACGCCCGCCCGTGCCGCGCGGCTCGTGGGCCGAGACACGGGCAGGCGTCCGGCGTGTCAGACGGCGGCCGCGTCGAACCCCGCGACGTACCGGTCGACCTCGGCCAGGTAGGCGGCCCGCTGCGAGTCGCCCAGCCACGACGCCTCGAACGAGTTCCGCGCGAGCTGCACGACCTCCTCCGTCGTCAGCCCCGCCGCCTCCGCGAGCGCCACGTAGTTGTCGGCCACGTACCCGCCGAAGTACGCCGGGTCGTCGGAGTTCACCGTGACGCGCACGCCCGAGCGCAGCAGGCCCGCGATCTCCGTCGCCTTCATGTCGTCGGTCACGAACGAGTTCGAGATCGGGCAGCACGTGAGGCCCAGCCCGCGCTCGCGCACGACGTCGACGAGCGCCGGGTCCTCCACGACGTTCGTGCCGTGGTCAACGCGGTCCACGCCGATCTCGTCGAGCACGGTGCGGATGTTGTCGATGCTGCCGACCTGGTCGATGTCGCAGTGCATCGTCAGCCGGTAGCCGAGCTCGCGGGCGCGCGCGAAGACCTCGGCGAACTTCTGCGGCGGGTTGTCGCGCTCGTCCGAGTCGAGCCCGACGCCCAGGATCTTGTCCCGGAACGGCACCGAGGCCTCCAGGGTCTCGACCGCGCTCTCCGCGGAATGGTCGCGCAGGAAGCACAGGATGAGGTGCGCGTCGATGCCGTGCTTGCTCGGTGCCTCGGCCGCGGCGCGGTGGTAGCCCGTCACGACCGCCTCGAACGGCACGCCGCGCGACGTGTGCGCCTGGGGGTCGAAGAACATCTCGACGTGCTTCACGCCGTCGGCGGCCGCGCGCGCGAGGTACGCGTCGGCGAGCTCGTAGAAGTCGTCCGCGGTCTGCAGCACCTCCATCGCCGGGTAGTACACGGCGAGGAAGCTCGTGAGCGAGTCGAACGCGTACGTCGCGCGCACCTCCTCGACCGTCGACTGGCCGATGTCGATCCCGTTCCGCTGCGCGAGGCGCAGCTTGAGGTCGGGCTCGAGCGTGCCCTCGAGGTGCAGGTGCAGCTCCGCCTTGGGCAGGCCGGTGACGAACTCGCGGGTGGGCGTCGTGGGCGCAGGCATGGGTCTCCTTCTCGTGTCGGTGTCCCCCGCCCTCATCCTCTCCCGTGCCCGACGCCCGGGGCGCACCCGTGCACCGGACGGCCGCACCGGCGTCGGGCGGGTCGGGCCGACGCAGGGCCGAATCGATTAGGCGACTGCCCCCGAGGGTGGGGTGCGAGGCATGGTCGTCGTGTTCGACATCCGAGAGCAAAGGAGCTGGAGAGATGCGACGCATGGCAGCGTGGGCCGCCGCGGTGGTCCTCGGCGCGGCGGGCCTGGTGGCGGCCTCACCGCCCGCCCCGGCGGAGGCGCACGGGGCGGAGGTGTTCCCGGGGAGCCGTCAGTACCTGTGCTGGGTGGACGGCGGGACGGCGAACGGTCAGGTCGACCCGCAGAACCCGGCGTGCGCGAACGCCTACGCGGTCAGCGGCACCTCGGCGTTCTACAACTGGTTCGGCAACCTGGACTCGAACGGCGCAGGCCGGACGGCGGGCTACATCCCGGACGGGCAGATCTGCGACGGCGGCGGTCGCGGCCCGTACGACTTCAGCGGGTTCAACGCCGTGCGGGACGACTGGCCGCGGACGCACCTGACCGCCGGGGAGACCTACCAGTTCCAGCACAACAACTGGGCCGAGCACCCCGGGCGCTTCGACGTGTACGTCACCGAGGAGGGCTGGGACCCGTCGAGCCCGCTCGCGTGGGACGACCTCGAGCTGATCGACTCCGTGACCAACCCGCCGGACACCGGCGGACCGGGTGCCCTGAACTACTACTACTGGGACGTCACGCTCCCCGCCGACCGCAGCGGCGACCACATGATCTTCACCCACTGGGTCCGCTCGGACAGCAACGAGAACTTCTACTCGTGCTCCGACGTCGCGTTCGACGGCGGCGACGGCGAGGTCACGGGCATCGGCGACGACGGCGGCGAGCCGACCGAGCCCGCGTGCCCCGGCGAGACGCCGGGCGCCCCGGGATCCGTCATGGCCATGTCCGTCACCGCCACGAGCGCGCACGTCATGTGGGGCGCGGCCGAGTCCGGGTGCGTCACCGGGTACGACGTGCTCGACCCCGCGACCGGCCAGGTGATCGCGAGCACCGACGGATCGCCCATGGTCGACCTCACCGGACTGGAACCCGACACCGCGTACACCGTGGCGGTCCGGTCCCGGAACGACCACACCGGAGCGGTCTCCGTGGCCAGGGACGTCACGTTCACCACCCTGGACGACGGCGGCGTGCCAGAGCCCACCGGCGCGTGCACCGTCGACTACTCCGCGCCCGGCTGGGGCGGGAGCAGCAGCGGGTTCACCGCGTCGGTCACGGTGACCAACACGTCCGCGGCGACGGTGAACAGCTGGGTCGTCACGTTCGACTACCCCGGGGGCCAGCGGGTCGACGTCCCGGGATGGAGCGCGACGGTCGCCCAGCTGGGCACGAGGGTCACGGCGACCCACCCCGCGTGGAAGACGGGCATCGCCCCCGGTGAGTCCGTCACGTTCGGCTACAACGGCGCGACCGCCACGGCCGGGATCCACCCGGCGCCGGCAGGCTTCGCGCTCAACGGCGCGGCCTGCGGCTGACCCGCAGACGGCGGTGCGCCGGCAGGGACGTCCCTGCCGGCGCACCGTGGTGTCATGACGACCGGGCCGCGAGCAGCCCTGTCCCGTGTCAGAAGTTGATCATGTGCCCCGCGAGGCCGTGGATCGACTCCTGGACGGCCTCGGACAGCGTCGGGTGGGTGTGCACGTTGCGTGCGACGTCGTAGACGGTGAGGTCCCACTTCTGCGCGAGCGTGAGCTCGGGCAGCAGCTCGGACGCGTCGGGGCCGATGAGGTGGCCGCCGAGGAGCTCGCCGTAGGTCTCGTCGGAGATGAGCTTGACGAAGCCGGTCGGGTCGCCGAGGCCGTGCGCCTTGCCGTTCGCCATGAACGGGAAGGTCGCGACCTTGACCTTGTAGCCCTCGTCGCGGGCCTGCTGCTCGGTGAGGCCGAAGCTCGCGACCTGCGGCTGGCAGAACGTCGCGCGCGGCATCATGCGGTAGTCGCCGAGCGTGAGGGTCTCGGCGCCGCCGATGGTCTCGGCCGCGACGACGCCCTGCGCCTCCGCGACGTGCGCGAGCATGAGCTTCGCGGTGACGTCACCGATCGCGTAGATGTGCTCGACGTTCGTGCGCATGACGTCGTCGATCGCGATGGCGCCGCGCTCGGTGAGCTGGACGCCGGTGTTCTCGAGGCCGAAGCCCTCGACGTTGGGCGCGAACCCGACGGCCATGAGGACCTTGTCGACGACGAGCTCGCCCGGCTTGTCGTCCTTCACGCCCTTGTAGCTGACGGTGACGCCGGCCGTGCCGTTGTCCTTGACGGTCTGGACGGCGGTCGACGTGAGCAGGTTGATGCCGAGCTTCTTGTACTGCTTGGCGATCTCCTTCGACACGTCCGCGTCCTCGTTGGGCAGCGCGCGGTCGAGGAACTCGATGATCGTGACGTCCACGCCGTAGTTCTTGAGGACGTAGCCGAACTCCATGCCGATCGCGCCCGCGCCGACGATGGCGATGGAGCGGGGCAGGTCGCGCGTGAGGATCTGCTTCTCGTACGTGACGACGTTCTCGGACAGCTCGACGCCCGGGAGCAGGCGCACCTTCGAGCCGGTCGCGATGATGACGTTGTCGAACGTCACCTGGTCGGTCGAGCCGTCAGCGAGCTTCACGTCGAGCGTGTGCGCGTCGCGGAACGTGCCGCGGCCGTCGTACTCGGTGATCTTGTTCTTCTTCATGAGGAAGTGCACGCCCTTGACGCGCCCCTCCGCGACGGTGCGCGAGCGGTCGAACGCCGCGCCGAAGTCGAAGCTGACCTCTCCGGAGATGCCGAAGGTCTTCGCGTCGTGCTGGAAGATGTGCGCGAGCTCGGCGTTGCGCAGGAGCGCCTTGGACGGGATGCAGCCCACGTTGAGGCACACCCCACCCCAGTACTTCTCCTCCACGACCGCGACCGACAGGCCCAGCTGGGCTGCACGGATCGCGGCCACGTAACCACCGGGACCTGCACCGAGGACGACGACGTCGTAGTGGGATGCCATGGCGACCAGCCTACTGGCGCCGGATCGGCCCTGGGGTGCCCTCGCGCGCGACGTCCGCCACACCTGCCGGTACCGCGAGGGTTGACCCTGCGCCGTCGAGCGGGTCACGATGTCCGGGATGCGACACCTGCGGCTCCTCCTTCGCCGGCCGCGCTGAGCCCGCCGGGCGGGCACGCTCAGCGCGGCGGTGCCTGCGCGTCCCGGTCGAGCTACCGGCCAGCGCACGGCGAGTGCCCGACGACGAAGCCCACCTTCTCGAGGAGCCTTCCCGTGGACGCCGCACACCCACCTCACCCCTCCGCCCCCGCCGACCCTGCGGGGATCGACCATGTCGAGCCCGTCTCGGGCGACGACCGCGTGCTCGGCGGGCCACCCCGCGAGATCGAGGACCGCTGGCAGCGGTACTGGGCCGAGCACGGAACGTTCCGCGCGCGCGACGACGGCGCCCGCCCCCGCCGCTACCTGCTGACGATGTTCCCGTACCCCTCGGGCGACCTGCACATGGGCCACGCCGAGGTGTTCGCGCTCGAGGACGTCGTCGCGCGGTACTGGCGCCTGCGCGGGTTCGACGTGCTCAACCCGATCGGCTGGGACTCTTTCGGGCTGCCCGCCGAGAACGCGGCGATCCGTCGCGGCGAGAACCCCGCCGTCTTCACCGAGGCCAACATCACGACGCAGGCCGCGACGGCGCACCGGTACGGGGTGTCGTTCGACTGGTCGCGCCGCCTGGAGACCCACCGCCCGGAGTACTCCCGCTGGACGCAGTGGCTGTTCCTGCGGCTGCTGGAGCGCGACCTCGCCTACCGTGCGACCGCCCCCGTGAACTGGTGCCCGGACGACCAGACCGTGCTCGCCAACGAGCAGGTCGTGGGCGGCCGGTGCGAGCGGTGCGGGGCGGTCGTCGTGCAGCGCGAGCTCACGCAGTGGTTCGTGCGCGTCACCGCGTACGCCGACCGCCTGCTCGACGACATGGACGCGCTCGAGGGCGCGTGGCCCGCGCGCGTGCTGACGATGCAGCGGAACTGGGTCGGGCGCAGCACGGGCGCGCGCGTGCGCTTCCCCGTCGTGCCCGACGGCGGCCCGCACCCGGGACGTGACGCGGCGGCGGGGCCGCGACGCACGACGGCGACGGACGGGCCGGTCGACACGCCTCCCGTCGCCGTGCGCCCGACCCTCGTCGAGGTCTTCACGACGCGCCCCGACACGCTGCCCGGCGCGACGTTCGTCGCCGTCGCGCCGGACGGACCGTTGGCGCCGGCGCTGTGCGCGCCCGAGCGCGCGGACGCGCTCGCCCGGCACCGCGAGGCCGCGTGGGCGTCCGGTGAGATCGAGCGCACGAACGCGCAGCGTCCGAGCGCCGGGACGTTCCTCGGTACCTGGGTCCGCCACCCCGTCTCGGGTGAGCGGCTGCCCGTCTGGGCGGCGGACCACGTCCTGCCCGGCTACGGGACAGGGGCGGTCATGGGGGTGCCCGCGCACGACGACCGCGACGCGCGCTTCGCCGCCGCGCACGGCCTGCCCGCGGGGTCGGGCGAGACGTGGCGCGGCGTCGAGGGCGCGATCGCCCGGCTGGAGGCCGACGACGCGGGCGAGCGCGCGACGTCGTACCGGCTGCGCGACTGGCTGGTCTCGCGCCAGCGCTACTGGGGCGCCCCGGTGCCCGTCGTGCACTGCCCGGGATGCGGCGTCGTCCCCGTCCCCGAGGACGAGCTGCCCGTGCGGCTGCCCGACCTGGCGGGCGACGACCTGCTCCCCCGCGGCCGGTCGCCGCTCGCCTCCCCCGCCGCCGACGCGTGGCGGCGCGTGCCGTGCCCGCGCTGCGGCGCGGACGCCGAGCGCGACCCGGACACGCTCGACACGTTCGTCGACTCGTCCTGGTACTTCCTGCGGTACTGCTCGCTGGGTGGCGACGGCCCGCCCGACGACGCCCCGTTCCGCCCCGAGGACGCGCGGCGGTGGATGCCCGCCGCGCAGTACGTGGGCGGCGTCGAGCACGCGATCCTGCACCTGCTGTACAGCCGGTTCGTCACGAAGTTCCTGCACGACGAGGGGTGGGTGGACGTCGTCGAGCCGTTCGCGACGCTGCTCAACCAGGGACAGGTCCTCAACGGCGGGCGGGCGATGAGCAAGTCGCTCGGCAACGGCGTCGACCTGGGCGAGCAGCTCGACCGGCACGGCGCCGACGCGGTCCGCCTCGCGATGGTGTTCGCGGGGCCGCCCGAGGACGACGTGGACTGGGCGGACGTCGACCCGGGCGCGATGCGGCGGTTCTGCGCGCGCGTGCTGCGGCTCGCGGACGCCGTCGGTCCGGGCTCCTCGCCCGGCGAGTCCGGTCCCGGCGCACGGGCCGTCGTCGTGCCCGGGTCGCGCGCGCACGCGCTGCGCCGTGCCACGCACCGGACCGTGCACGAGGCGGAGGACCTGCTCGACCGGGACCGGTTCAACGTGGTCGTCGCGCGCGTCATGGAGCTCGTCACCGCCGCGCGGCGTGCGTCCGAGGACGGCCCTGTGGCGGGCGAGGACGCGGGAGCGCACGCCGCTGCCGTGCGCGAGGCCGTCGAGGCGGTCACGGTGCTGCTGAGCCTGTTCGCGCCGCACACGGCCGAGGAGGCCTGGCACCGGCTGGGCCGTGAGCCGTCGGTGGCCGAGGCGACCTGGCCCGCCGTCGACCCGGCGCTGCTCGTCGCGGACGAGGTCGTGGCGGCCGTCCAGGTCGACGGGAAGGTCCGCGACCGGGTGCGCGTGCCCGCGGACGTCGACGAGCGCGCGCTGCACGACCTCGCGCTCGCGACCGGCGGCGTCGTGCGGGCGACGTCCGGGCGCGAGGTCGTGCGCGTCGTCGTGCGCGCACCGCACGTCGTGAACGTCGTGACGCGCGACGCGAGGTCCTGACGGACCGCGGCGGCGGCGTCGGGCCCGCAGTCGCTACGATGCTGCCGCCGCGTCCACTCGACCAGCGGGCCCGTGCGCGGCGACGCGGGCCGGCGCACGGAGCACCTCCCCATGGCCTTCGGACTCGCTGCTCTCCTGGACGACATCGCGGCGTTCGCCAAGCTCGCCGCCGCGTCGATCGACGACGTCGGCGCGGCCGCCGGGCGCGCGAGCGCCAAGGCGACCGGCGTCGTCATCGACGACACCGCCGTCACGCCCCGCTACGTCGAGGGTCTGGCCGCCAAGCGCGAGCTGCCCGTCGTCAAGCGGATCGCGACCGGGTCGCTGCGCAACAAGCTGCTGTTCATCCTCCCGGCGATCCTGCTGCTGAGCCAGTTCCTGCCCCAGCTGCTCACGCCGCTGCTCATGCTCGGCGGGACGTACCTCGCGTTCGAGGGTGCCGAGAAGGTGTGGGAGCTCGTCTCGGGCAAGCATCACGCCGAGGTGGAGACGAAGGCCGAGAAGAAGGCCGTCGACGAGGACTCGGTCGTCTCGAGCGCGGTGCGGACCGACTTCATCCTCAGCGCGGAGATCATGGTCATCGCGCTCAACGAGGTCGCCTCCGAGGGCTTCTGGTCGCGCCTGGTCATCCTCGTGATCGTCGCGGTGCTCATCACGGTGCTCGTGTACGGGGTCGTGGCGCTCATCGTGAAGATGGACGACATCGGCCTGCACCTCGCGAAGCGCGACACGCCCTGGGTCCAGTCGTTCGGGCGCGGCCTCGTCGGCGCGATGCCCAAGGTCATGGCCGTCATCTCGTTCGTCGGGATCATCGCGATGCTGTGGGTCGGCGGGCACATCCTGCTCCAGGGCGCGTACGACCTCGGCTGGCACGGCCCGTACGACGTCGTGCACCACCTCGAGCACGCGGTCACCGGCGTCGCGGGCGTGGGCGGGTTCCTCGGCTGGCTCGTCAACACGGCGTGCTCGGCCGTCGTCGGCATCCTCGTGGGTGGCGTCGTCGTCCTCGTCGCGCACTTCATCCCCCGCCGCAAGCACGCCGAGCCGGCCACCGAAGAGGCGACGACCGACGCGACCGATGACTCGACGGCGGGGACTGCGACCGAGGCCACCGCGCCGGAGAGCGCGCCGCGTGTCTCCGAGCCGACCGACCCCGACCCCGACCCCGACCCCGACCGGACGAACCCCGGCGGGGAGCCCACGGACCGCTGATCCCGCGGCGGGCCGCGCGGCCTGCTTGGATGGAGCATGGACTCCGGCACCTGGGCCAACATCGGCCTCGTCCTGCTCTTCATCCTCGTCGGCGGCGTGTTCGCCGGCACCGAGATCGCCCTCGTCTCCCTGCGCGAGAGCCAGGTCGCGCGGCTCGAGAGGCAGTCGGCGCGCGGCGCCCGCGTCGCGGCCGTCGCGCGCGACCCGAACCGGTTCCTCGCCGCCGTCCAGATCGGCGTCACCGTCGCGGGCTTCTTCTCGGCCGCGTACGGCGCCTCGACGCTCGCCCCCGACCTCGCTCCCGCGCTCGAGGGCCTCGGGCTGTCGGGCGCGCTCGCGGACACGGTCGCCCTCGTCGGGCTGACGCTCGTCATCGCCTACCTCTCGCTCGTGCTCGGCGAGCTCGTCCCCAAGCGCATCGCGCTCCAGCGGTCGGCCGGGGTCGCGCTCGTCGTCGCGCCGCCGCTCGACCGCTTCGCGACGCTCATGCGGCCGGTCATCTGGCTGCTCTCGCGCTCGACCGACGGCGTCGTGCGCCTGCTCGGCGGCGACCCGTCGGCGCGCAGCGAGGAGATGAGCGAGGAGGAGCTGCGGGAGATCGTGCTCGCGCACGAGTCGCTGCCCGAGGACGAGCGCCGCATCCTCGACGACGTGTTCCAGGCGGGCGACCGGTCGCTCGCCGAGGCCATGACGCCGCGCGGCGAGGTCGCGTTCCTCAGAGCCGACACGACGCTCTCCGAGGCCGCCGCGACCGTCGCCGCGGGCCCGTACTCGCGCTACCCCGTGACCGGCGACGACTTCGACGACGTCGTGGGGTTCCTCCACGTGCGCGACCTCCTCGGGCGCGACTGCCCGGACCACCCGGCGACCGACCCGACGACCGGGCGCGCCCTGGCGGTGCGCGACGTCGTCCGCCCGATCCTCGCCCTGCCCGCGACGAACACCGTGCTCCCCGCCATGTCGCAGATGCGCCGCGAGGGCGTGCACATCGCCGTCGTCGTGGACGAGTACGGCGGGACCGACGGGATCGTCACGCTCGAGGACCTCGTCGAGGAGCTCGTGGGTGACATCCGCGACGAGTACGACCCCGACGAGCCGTCGCCGGCGCGCGAGCACGGCACCGCGACGAGCGTCGACGCCGGACAGACCATCGAGGAGTTCGCGCGGCGCACCGGCGTCGAGCTGCCCGACGGCCCGTACGAGACGGTCGCCGGCTACGTCGTCGCGCAGCTCGGCCGGCTGGCGACGGTGGGCGACCACGTCGACGTCGACGACCGCCGCCTCACCGTGACCGACGTCGCCCGCCGCCGCATCGTCCGTCTCGACGTCACCCCGCTCCCCTGACCGCTGAGTGCGTGAAAGAGTCGCGCGCGAGGTGCTGGAACGCGACTATTTCACGCACTCAGCGGTGTGGGTGGCGGGGCGTAGCGTCGGGCGGATGAGCGCAGCGACGACGGAGACAGGGTCGGGGATCAAGGTCGGGGTGGTCGGGAGCTTCGGCTCCGCGGCCCAGGTGCTGGACATGGCGGTCGGGGCCGAGGAGTCCGGCTGGGACGGGTTCTTCTCGTGGGACGGGCTGAGCCTGCTGTCGATGCCGGTCGACACGTTCGACCCGTGGGCGGTGCTCGCCGCGGCGGCGGTCCGGACGGAGCGCATCGCGCTCGGCGCCATGGTCTTCGCCCTCCCGCGCCGCAGGCCGTGGGAGGTCGTGCGGCAGGCGCTGACCGTCGACCACCTGTCGGGCGGGCGCCTCGTCCTGCCCGTCGGGGTGGGCGTGCTCGACGACGGCGGCTTCTCGGCCGTCCCGGGCCAGCTCCAGACCCTGCGCGAGCGCGCGGAGCTGCTCGACGACGCGATCGCCTACCTCGATCGCGCGTGGTCCGGGGAGCGGTTCACGTTCGACGGCACGCACGTGCACGCGGGCGAGATGCTGTTCCTCCCGCGGCCCGTGGAGCGCCCGGTCGTCGGGCACCACGTGCCGGTGTGGCCGGTGGGCGTCTGGGACGCCGAGCGACCGCCCCTGCGCTCGCTCGACCGGGCGCTGCGCGCCGACGGGATCGTGCTCCAGCTCCGGGGCGAGCGCGGCTTCGACGTGCCCACGCCCGACGACGTCTCCGCCCTGCTCGCCTGGCTCACCGAGCGCCGCGCAGAGCTGGGTCTCGACGCTGGCCGGCCCTTCGACGTCGTCGTGCAGGGCGAGCTCCCCGCCGACCGGGCGGCAGCGGCGGACCAGCTCGCCGGCCTCGCCGACGCCGGAGCGGCGTGGTGGGTCGAGTCGCGCTGGAACCCCGAGACCGCGACCCCCGACTCGCTCCTGGCCGCGATCCACGCGGGCCCGCCCCGACCCTGAGACGGCGGGAGGCGGGCGCCGGGGAGCCGACGACGCATCATCGGCTCCCCGG